>JBJELO010000073.1:0-3686 GCA_051879195.1 Lachnospiraceae bacterium | reverse complement strand
CAAGGTTGAACCAGAGGATAATGAAATGGTTGAAACGAATGCCTCCTTTAACTTTGAAACCAAAACCGTGCTTTTGAATAGCGGTTATGAAATGCCTATTTATGAAATTGGTACATACAGCCTTTTGGATGATGAATGTGTTGATTCCGTATCGGCAGCACTTAATAGCGGCGTTCGATTGATTGATACCGCTTATATGTATCACAACGAGCAAAGCGTGGGAGAGGCCGTCAAAAATTCTGGCATACCGCGAGAAGAAATCTTTATCATTACAAAACTATACCCGGATCAATATGAAAATGCCGAGGCTGCGATTGACGCGGCTCTCGAAAAGCTGGATGTATCGTATATTGACATGATGCTCCTTCATCATCCGGGGAGTGGGGATGTTGAAGCATATCTCGCCATGGAAAAAGCTGTGGCGGAAGGCAAGATTCATTCGATTGGGCTGTCAAACTGGTACGTTGAAGAATTGGAGAGCTTTCTGCCCCAGGTAAATATTACTCCTGCACTGGTACAGAATGAGATCCATCCTTATTATCAGGAAAACGATGTGATTCCGTATCTTCAGAGTTTGGGTATTGTAGTACAGGGTTGGTATCCACTCGGCGGAAGGGGTTATACGGCGGAACTTCTCGGAGATGAAGTGATTTCTGAAATTGCAGATGCACATGGAAAGTCATCTGCACAGGTAATCCTTCGATGGAATCTTCAGAAAGGGGTTGTTGTGATTCCCGGCTCAAGCAATCCTGAGCATATTCAGGAAAATACGGAATTATTTGATTTTGAACTGTCTGAGGAAGAGATGAAACGGATCAATGCTTTAGACAGGAACGAAAAACACGACTGGTATTAAAATCTGAAATCATATATCAATGCTTCGATTTATAAGAAAGCAAATAAGATCAGGAGGTGGAAAAATGAAAAAAATTGCAGTTTTTCTGCTCACACTGTTGTTGGTGGTTTCTTTTTCCGCTTGCGGCAATCAGAATCAGGAATCAGAAAGCAGTGAACCCGCGTCTGTCATTGATAGCTCTGTCCCGGCGGAAAATAAAGAACCCTCTGTATCGGAAAGCGTTCAGGAACCCGCGGAGACTTCAGAAAACAGTAAGATTCTGATTGTCTATTTTTCTCGTTATGGAAATACGGAATATCCGGATGATGTGGATGCTACTACATCTGCCAGCATCGTGGCAAATGGAAATGGGCGGTACGGAACAACAGAATATGTCGCCAGTCTGATTCAGCAAACAGTGGGCGGCGATGTTCACCGCATCGAGACTGTAACGCCCTATACGGCAGATTTTGACGAGCTGCGGGACGTAAATCACGAGGAAATGCAGCAAAGCATCCTGCCGGAATTAAAGGAAAGCAATCTGGATATTTCTGCTTATGATACGGTATTTATCGGCTATCCGGTTTGGGCAACCAGTGTACCGCAAGCGGTACTGTCCTTTCTGGAGGAATATGACCTGTCAGGAAAAACAGTTGTGCCATTCTGTACGCATGGTGGATATGGAGCAGGTCAAAGTTATCGGGTAATCGCTGATGCAAGCCATGCGGCAGCCTCATTAGAGGGCATTGCAATCGATGCAGAGGATGTGCCTACAGCACAGAACACTGTAGTTGACTGGCTCGCTGCCATTGGTATCACCAGCTCTCAGAAGTAATACAAGAATTCACAATAAAAAACTGGAGGAATCACTATGAAAAAAACAATCGCAATCCTACTTTCTTTGCTCATGATTTTGGGCCTTGCCGCTTGCGGAAATTCTTCAAGCCAGACGGAACCGTCTTCTACGGAAAGCAGCACTGAGGATGTATCAACAGAAAGCAGCGCAAGCAATGATACATCAACGGAATCCGGTATTACAGACAATACCGACAGCACGGATGCTTCCGAAACACAGCCGGAAGAAACGGAATCTCCCGAAGTACAGGGAACCAAAGTCCTGGTGGCCTATTTCTCTGCGACCAACACAACGGAGGGTGTCGCAGAACATATTGCAAATGGTCTTGGCGCTGACCTCTATGAGATCATTCCCGAAGATCCCTATACTGACGCTGATCTGAACTACAATGACAACAACAGCCGCACTACGCTTGAAATGAACGATCCAAATGCCCGCCCTGCAATCTCCGGTTCTGTTGAGAATATGGAGCAGTATGACATTGTGTTTATCGGCTATCCCATCTGGTGGGGAGAAGCACCGAGAATTGTCAGCACTTTTATGGAAAGCTATGACTTTTCCGGCAAGACGATTGTCCCTTTCTGCACTTCTGCCAGCAGCGGCATTGGTTCCAGCGCTTCTAATCTGGAGCAGCTTACCAGCGGCGCTACTTGGCTTGACGGACGGCGGCTGAACGGCAGTGATTCCCAGGATACGGTCATGGAATGGGTAAACAGTCTGGGATTGGACTATGGAGCGTAATCTGAAAGAACTGCTTCCAAGGAGATGATGATATGAAGAAAATAATTGCACTTATGCTTTCTTTTGTGCTGGTATTCTCTCTTGCTGCCTGTTCTAATACCCAGCAGAACACGAATTCCAGCACTACACCCAGCGAAGAACAGTCTCAGGCAGAAGAATCCACACCCGCACAGGCTGTGGAAACGGAGCCACCGCAGGCAGAGGACAATGTAGATGCTATCAATACGGATACATCTCCTGCGGAGCCGGAAGAAATGGGGAGCAATATTCTGATTGCTTATTTCACCTACGGCGAAAACGCGGAGCTTCCCGATGATGTGGATGCTTCCACAACCGCCAGTATTCAGATCTTTAATGGAGAAGTAACTGGCAATACCGGTGTCATGGCACACATGATTGCGGAGGCTTCCGGAGGAGAGCTGTTCTCGATTCGGACGGTGGAGCCCTATCCCGATAATTACAATGATACTGTTGACGCTGGAGAGGCCGAAAAGAATAATGGCATCCGCCCCGAATTATCCACACATATCGAAGATCTGCAACAGTACGATACCATTTTTGTTGGCTTTCCCAACTGGTGGTACGGTATGCCCATGGTGATGTACAGCTTTTTCGACGAGTACGATTTCAGCGGCAAAACCGTGATTCCTTTCTGTACTTCCGGGGGCAGTGCTTTTTCGGATGCGATTGAAGAAATCAAGGATATGGAGCCGGATGCAACCGTTCTTGATGGACTTCATATTGGCGGTTCCAGCGTATCCGGTGCGGAAAGCAGAGTGAACGATTGGGTGACTGAACTGGGTCTATCAAAATAATGCGAAAGGACAGAGGACTCATGAAACCAAAAATGAAAATAAAAATGGGAATTGATTTCCTGATGACAGCACTGCTGCTTTGTCTGATGGCATATCAAATCACCGGGCAGGAGCTTCATGAGTGGTTTGGTGCCGGGATGCTTGTGCTGTTTATTCTGCACAGCTTTCTCAATACCAGATGGTACGGTCGTTTGGTGAAAGGAAAGTACAATCTATTGCGTATCGTACAGACAATCGTTAATGTCAGCGTCCTGATTTCCATGCTCTGCCTTGGTTTCAGCGGAATTGTAATGTCCCGGCATGTATTTGCCGCACTTCCCATTCGCGGACCAATGGCAACAGCAAGAAGCATGCACATGGCAGCTTCCTATTGGGGCTTTGTTCTTATGAGCGTTCATCTGGGAATGCACTGGGGAATGATTATGGGCATGTTCCGCAG
>JBJELO010000072.1:1248-3704 GCA_051879195.1 Lachnospiraceae bacterium | reverse complement strand
TTCTCGCATCTGTCTTTCTTTTTCCTCGTACCTTCCAAGAAGAAGCTCCTCCCGGACGCTTCCATCCTCCAGATAGATGACCCGGTCTGCCCTTGCCGCTACTTTCGCATCGTGTGTCACCAGAAAGATTGTCGTTCCCTCCCGGTGGATCTGCCCCAGAATGTCCATGACTTCCCTGGTTGCAGACGAATTGAGCGCACCAGTCGGCTCATCCGCGAACAGCAGCCCCGGATGATTCATCATCGCCCGGCAGATTGCGGCTCTCTGAAGCTGTCCGCCGGATACCGTCCGGATATCCTGTGAAGCAACCGTCAGAATCCCCATTCTTTCCATCAATGCTTCCGCTTCTTTTACAATCTCCGCACGCGGCCGTAATCCGGCCTGGAATGCCGGAAACACAATATTATCCTCGATCGACAGATTTTTCAGAAAATTGGCTCTCTGGAATATGAATCCCATGTGCTCCAGCCGCACACGTTCCATCTCTTTCTCTGACAAACCGGAAAGACTGCGCCCCCGAAAGAAGACCTCTCCACCGGAAGGCTGATCCATCCCACTGATGCAATAAAGAAGTGTGGACTTTCCGCATCCGGACTGCCCCATGACTGCAGCAAATTCTCCTTGGGCAATCTCAAGGGTCACATTGCGTAACACCTCATTTCCCTCAAAACTTTTCTGTAGATTCTTCGTTTGTATCATCACTTCTCTCATAATGTTTCCTCCAGTACACGAATTGATTTGGAACGATATACGCACGGAGCAAGGATACACAGACAGAGTCCTCCTGTCAGAATCAGAAGGGCCGATCCGCGTCCTGTCCCTGTTCCAATCAGTTTCCCGATATTCTGATAAAAGATCCCGCCTTCTCTGAGTGACGGTTCACACACATAATCAGCCAGAGGGCCGATCACTGCATTTGCCAGAACATACCCCATCTGCGAGATCAGGCCAATCATTCCCCATGCTCTTCCCTGCAGTTCATTGGGAATGTTTCTTCTGACCAGAATATCCAGACAGGTGTTGGCAAATGGCAGTCCCATAAAGAACAGAAATCCTGCAATCGTTACCAGAACGATATTCTCCCTTAGCCCAAATAGCATCATAAAGATTCCGATTGAGAAAAAAGAGAGTGCCAGGATCTTCACATAATCCTTCTTGATCGTAACCACGCCGATGATCAGGCTGGATACCAGCATCCCGGCGGCACAGATCGTCTCGCAGACTCCAAGCGTAGCCTCATCAGAAAATGCCAGGATCATTGGTGTACACAATGTCTGAATAAATGTCAGGAAGAAACAGACCGCCGTCGAAAGCACCACCAGCAACAGTACTCCCGTTTTCCCGGTAATTGCCCCGACACCGTCCCTGAATTCTTCGAAAAAGCTTTTCCGGCTTTCTGCCTGCTTCCTTCCCATGCTATTTGCAACGAATAAAGTAGCAGTAACGGTCACAAAAAAGGTACATACATCCATCCACAGAATCAGCACGATCCCGGCAAATTTCATGAGAAATCCTGCCAGAAACGGGGAAATCAGATATCTCGCTGAACTCGCAATCTGTATCAGTCCGCTCGCTCTGGAGTAGGACTCCTCCGGGACCAGATCCGTGATCGTCGCCCGATAGGACGGCTCCAGAAGAGAGGCAAATACAGAGCTTACCGTAACCCCGATACAGATTTCCAGAAGTCCTGCATTTCCACGCATCATGCAAAATAAAATATAGAATAATCCCAGTGCTGACAGGCTGTCTCCCAGGATCATCAGGTATCTTCTGTCATACCGGTCTGCCAGCACGCCGGCCACCGGCCCCAGAAGAACCGTCGGAAGCAGAGCCAGGAGGGATACCAGTGCCGTCGCGGAAGCCAGCTGTGTCTGCTGATACACATAGACCCCAAGCCCGAATGCCGTCATTCCACTTCCGATCGTCGAAATCAGTTCTCCTGCCCAAAGGATGTAAAATTTCCTCATATCATTTCCCTCACTTTAGTCATTCAGATACTTTGTCATACTCATTTTCCGGATCGGCCTGCAGGAAAGCAGTGTCACCAGTGCAGGTCCCGAAAGCAATAGAATCAGAAGTCCCATAACCTTCCAAACTGGGAATGCAGAAAACTCTACCTGTTTAAGACCGATTCCCAGCATCCCGAGCAAAAGACTTACCAGTGACTCTCCCATCCATTCTGTCAGGATGACTCCCAGAATCACTCCCAGGCCGCCGGATAGCAGGACCGGGTAAAGCTCCTGCAGAGAGATATCACGGAGCGAAAAGCCCATCGCCCGCTTCGTCATCAGCATCTGCCGTTCTCTTGTCATCCGAAGTCTGCTAAATAAAAGTACCATCAAGGAAGCAACTCCAAGCGCCAGCAGGATCACCATCCAGGATGCCTGCTTTACCTGTGAAGAGACGCCACCCAGTGTCTGGTTCAAGAATTCGTCCATATCTTCGATACTGTAACC
>JBJELO010000072.1:0-1148 GCA_051879195.1 Lachnospiraceae bacterium | reverse complement strand
CCGTCTATATACTGAAGTCCCTCTCCTGCATTTTCTCCGGTATCGATGTGAATTCCTACCGGTTCTCCCTGTGGATCTGCTGTCTGCAGACGAATTCGCCGCAATGTCTGATAAGCCTCAATCGTTCCTTCTGCACGCTCCGCTTCCAGAAGTGCGAAAGCAGCTTCTGTCCGTTCTTCCAGATGCTCCCCCTGTTCCACTTCCAGAAGGACATCACAGAGTGGACTTCCCATATAGGTCACAAATTCGCGGTCCGCCATAGTTCCCGCCATACGAAATGGTGTCAGTACCAGAAACGAAAGGAGCAGTAGCAGCACGAAAATCATACTGTATCCATGTCTTACCTCATGGGCTCCGACCAGGAGATTGACCGGCATTTTCCGAAAACGGTGCATTCCGTCCTTTCCCCTGTGCTTTTTTGAAAATCCCTGTTCTGTCACCAGAAGATCCACAATGTCAGCCTTACGAAGCTTCCGCAGCACCGCTTTTGTATATAGCATTACCAGTCCATACACCAGAATCCCGACCGCCAATGCTGCAATATAACATTCCAGAGTCGTCTTCTGATTTCCAAATGTCCTTCTCATATGCCCGGTAAATAATCTCTGAAAACAGATCGCCAGAATCCATCCGGCCACGCTGCCTGCTGCCATCAGGATCCGGATCTTCCCCAGATAAAGATTTCGAATACCTCTTGCCGGGATTCCGATTGCTTTCATGGTTCCGATCTCTTTTGCATCCTCCTCAAGCTCCGTCAGCAGGCAATACCGCAGGCAGAGAAGTGCGATCACTCCCAGCAGGATCCCGGCCAGCAGAAACACCATCGCCATCATCATATCAGTCAGCGCACTCAGAAGGAAGATCATTGTGTACGTCACAGCCTGCCCAGCCTTGGGCAGATTCCTCTCATCCTGCTCATATGCCGTCTGATAAGACGCTGCCATCCCGCTGTCGGTAAAATATGCCTCGATCAGATATTCCATTTCCCCCACATTGGGGGCCAGCATCTCAAAATCCGCATCACTGATCAGAAAACGAGTCGAAGAACACAGTGTAGAATTCATCTGCGCATCATACACATAGGCCGACACCCGGAACATTTTTTCAACTCCATTGCTTTTCAGCGTCACCATATCCCCCAGGGAAAT
>JBJELO010000071.1:0-16503 GCA_051879195.1 Lachnospiraceae bacterium | reverse complement strand
TACTGCTGTGTATTTCGTTTTGATGAGGAAACAAAGGTATTCTGATAATACGACAGGTGTGCATAAAAAAGCCGGTTTGAAATTTCCGTTTTCCTGTGGAGAAATCTCCGGATTTATGATAAACTGAATCAGAATAAGAAATTACCTGGAGGATTTAATTTATGAAAATAGCAGTAACTTATGACAATGGAGCCGTGTTTCAGCATTTTGGAAGGACAGAACAGTTTAAAGTATATGAGGCAGAAGATAAGAAGGTTGTTTCCAGTGAGGTCATCAGTTCCAATGGCAGTGGTCATGGAGCTCTTGCAGGGGTTCTTGCCGGACAGGGTATTGATGTTCTGATCTGCGGCGGAATCGGCGGTGGTGCGCAGACTGCGCTTGAAGAAGCCGGAATTGAGCTGATTGCGGGAGCAGAAGGCAATACAGATGAAGTGGTTGAGGCATATTTACGGGGAGAACTGAGTTCTACCGGTTCGAATTGTCATCATCACGACCATGAAGAAGGGCATTCCTGTGGAGAACATGGATGTGGAGAACATGGATGTGGAGAACACGGGTGTGGTGAAGATGGATGTGGAGAGCATGGATGTGGAGAGCATGGATGCGGTGGCTGCGGTCCCCATATTGTGCTGGAAGGAAAAAATGCAGGTAAAACATGCAGGGTACATTACAGAGGTACATTTAATGACGGGACTCAGTTCGATTCTTCTTATGATCGCGGTGAGCCGCTGGAGTTCGTATGTGGTACCGGCATGATGATTAAAGGATTTGATGCTGCTGTTGTTGATATGGAAGTGGGACAGATTACAGATGTTCATCTTATGCCGGAAGAAGCATATGGTATGCCCAACCCCAATGCAGTTATGACAGTTGAGATTGCACAGCTTCAGGGCTCGGAAGACCTGACAGTTGGTCAGCGGATTTTTCTGGTTAATTCATTGGGACAGCCGATGCCTGTCAGAGTAACAGCAAAAGACAGCACTACCATTACGCTTGATGCAAATCATGAGATGGCAGGAAAGGAACTGAACTTCAGAATCGAACTTGTTGAAGTAGAGTAAAGCGGATCTATCATGTTCAGGGCTGAAGGAGGAAGATTTTAATTGATAGAGCGAACAGGGAGTGTATTGCTGTATATTGTGCTGCTGGCAGGTCTGCTGCTGACTGGCTGCAGCTCACCGGCTGATTCTGATCAGATGTCAGGCGATTCCGTGGAGAAGACGTTTGATATCAAAGTAACGGATCATCTTCAGGCGATTATTGACAGGGGATATCTCCGGGTCGGATGTAAAACGGATGTACCCGGTTTCGGATACTATAATGAAGAAACAGGCGGATATGAAGGTCTTGAAATTGACCTGGCTTATTATGTGGCTGCAAAGCTTTTCGGGATGGATTATTCGGATGCCAGGGAACAGGATCTGGTTCGTTTTACAGGTGTTACGGTTGAAGACCGTTTTGATGTGCTGGAATCAGGCACTGTGGACTGCCTGATTGCTACGGTCACGATTACGGATGAGCGGGAGGCAAAGTATGCTTTTTCAGACAGATATCATGTGGATTCTGTTGGCCTGATGGTGCTTTCCGAGCCGGGAGATGAACGAAAGATCAGCAGTAAGGAGATTACGTCAATTACGCAGCTGGATGGGAAAATAATCGGTGTACCGAAAAATGCCACAACGAGGGCAGATTTTATCAAATACACAGAACTCAATGATATTTCTGTTAATCCTGTTTTCGTGGAGTACAATACCTATGATGCATTGTATGATTCATTGAAAAGCGGTAAAATCGATGCATTTGCAGTAGACAGAAGTATTCTGGAAGGATACAGGGACAGCAGCATGACAATTCTTCCCGACAGATTTGCCAGTCAGCCTTACGGTGTCTGTGCATTGAAAGAAGAAAAAGATCTGATCGACGCTGTTAACGTTGTGCTGGAAGAACTTGATTACAGAGGAATCGTTCTTGAACAGTAACTGCACAGAGTCAGACAGCGCTTAGTGGCTGATCCGAATCCGGCTGGAATTGTGGCCGGATCCGGATCAGCTGTTTTATTGCGTGGACAATCAGAAGTGAATTACTACAGGTTCTGCGGTAAAGGAAGAGATGGTCGCGGTGGCATCTTTCAGATACAGAACTTCTGTATTGTCATCGGTGGGTGAATACATTGCTTTCAGGGAAGGATAGTTATCCAGCATGTGTTCCTTGGCTTCCACACGTTCATCACGGACAACGGCTGCTTCCACGCGGATCCACTGACCACCGTCCATGGCGCAGATTTCAACTTTGGGATTCTTTTCCATCTGTTTTGATACGGCTTTCACTTTACCGGTCTGGATATAGATTTTGCCTTCGAATAAATCAACAGTTCCGAAAGGACGGATTCTGGGCTGATCGCCATCCATGGTTGCCAGATAATAGGTTCCAGCTTTTTTAAGAAAATCATAAACTCTTTGCATCGGTTTTATCCTCCTTGTATTTTATCGTGTTTTCCGGCTGCAATCATTCGGCATCGGATACAGCTGAAAGTATTTACTGAATGTCAATGATATGTAATTCCGGAAATGATCAGTTTATTGTATGTCCAGTATAACAAATCTGATAGAAAAATGCAATTTGCGGCAACGGTTCAGAACCGGATCTGTTTGCGGATACGCCGCACCGGGGAAACAGGCCGGTAATTGGTACGGGGCATACTGAGTCGGCTCGGAACAGTAACGTATACGGTGTGATGATGAAGAATTCTCAATTGTGTACTTGTACGAAAAGGGAGAAAATGGTATACTGATACACACATTTGCAGCGTTTTGAGGGAAAGAAGGGATTGATATGTGTGAGATCTTTGGATTGAGCGCAAAAAAGCCGGTGGAGATCAATGCATGGCTGACAGAGTTGTACAGTCACAGTGTGAAATTCCCCAATGGATGGGGGCTGGCTGTAATAGACGGGAATGAGGTGAATATTGAAAAGGAGCCGGTACAGGCTGTTTCCAGTGTATATCTGAAAAATCGGTTGTCGCAGCCCATTGTGACTTCCTGTGCTCTTGCACACATCCGTCATGCAGTTCCGGAAAGTATGCAGTACTGCAACTGCCATCCTTTTACCAGAAAGGGGGTCAGCGGCAGGAGGTGGACCATTGCGCACAATGGTGCGATTTTCGAATTTGCACCACTGGAACCGTATAAAAAATTGCAAAACGGCATTACGGATACGGAAAGAATTCTGATGTATCTTGTGGACCGGATGAATCAGGCGGAAGCTGCAGCCGGCCGGAGGTTTGATGCAGAAGAACGTTTTGCCATGCTGGATGAGATGGTCTGTGATATGTCAGAAGGCAACCGTCTCAACATGCTGATTTTTGATGGAGAGTATCTGTACGCGCACACCAATAAAAAAGATGACCTGTTTTACCGCCAGACAGAGAACTATACAGTGGTGGCAACCAAACCTCTGGATGATCAGCTCTGGCAGCCGGTTCCGTTTACCACATTGATAGCCTTTAAAGATGGAAAAACCGTATTTACCGGTACGAATCATGGGAAAGAATTTATTGAAACGGAAGAACATCTGAGAATCCTGGGGTTCAGATGAATTTTGGATTCAGATGAAATCCGGGGTGTTCTCCAGACGGAATCTGATATTCAGTTAAATATCAGGGTAAGATTTATAGAGAATCACAATAAATCCGCAGCATTTATCGGACTTTACAGAAGCTGATAAAAAATGCTCGCGGATTTATTTTTTTGCGGGTATACTTCTATTATGAGCAGCTGTTCAGGGTCAATCTGTCTGCCTGAATCTGGACAGTTACTATTATGAAACGATAAAAGGAGGTTTCAGCACAGATGTATCAGGTTGGAATCGATATGGGGTCCAGTGCAACGAAGACCGTTGTCATGGAGGGAGAAAAGATTCTGGGAAACTGGATGCAGCCCACCGGCTACAGTACGCTGGAAACGTCGCAGCAGATTCTTGAGATGCTGAAGTGTCGGGGGATTACAAAAGAGAATGCCCGCTTTGCGGCTACGGGTTACGGGAGAATTTCCATTCCCTATGCGGATGAAGTAATCACAGAGATTACCTGTCACGGAAAAGGCGCATATTATCTTTTTCAGGAAAACGGTACGGTTATCGATGTGGGAGGACAGGATACCAAAGGGATTCAGCAAAAGAACGGCCGGGTATTCAAATTCCTCATGAATGACAAGTGTTCCGCGGGAACCGGGAAATTTCTGGAGATTATGACGAACCGTCTGGGGGTATCTCTGGATGAGCTGGCAGAACTGGCTTCCAGGGGACAGAATATTACCATCAGTTCCATGTGTACCGTATTTGCCGAATCGGAGGTGATCAGTCTGATCGGCAGCGGAACCAGCAGAGAAGATATTGCCAACGGAGTCATTTCATCGGTGGTTACAAAAGTATCACAGCTGATTTCCGGCGTGGAAAGCGAACGCTATTTTCTGACCGGCGGTTTGTGCGGCAATGAATATTTCCGCAGCCGGCTGGAGAATAAACTGGGCAAAACGGTCAGAACCGATCCGCTGGGACGCTATGCAGGGGCAATCGGAGCAGCACTGTCCATTGGCAGATGAATATGCAGACAAACATAAGAATAAATGTAACTGTTCAGAGCCAACCTCGAAAACACTTTGTGTTACAAACGAACAAAGGAGATAAAACAATGGCAAATGAATTACCCGCAAAATTTGATGAATTTGTAGAAGCAAGAAAACAGGGATTTCTGGCAGCAAAGGAATTTAAGGAAAAGGGAGGAAAGCTGGCAGGCTTTCTGTGTTCCTATACACCCCTTGAAGTACTGATGGCAGGCGGTATTTCCGCTGTCGGTCTGTGCGGTACCAGCAATGAAACCGTGCCGGACGCAGAGAAGGTACTTCCCAAGAATCTCTGTCCTCTGATTAAGAGTACATACGGTTTTGCCTATACGGAAAAATGTCCGTACACGTATTTTTCGGATATTATCATCGGTGAAACTACCTGTGACGGTAAAAAGAAGATGTATGAGCTTTTAAGTGAACTGAAGGATGTATACGTACTTCACCTTCCTCAGGGTCAGGGCCGTCCCTATTCCAAAGAAATCTGGTATCAGGAAGTTAAAATGTTCAAAGAACGTCTGGAAGAGAAATTCGGAATTGAAATCACGGATGAAGACCTTCGTGAGGCAGTGAAAAAGAGAAACAGGCTTCGCAGAGCGATTACCGAGATGTATGAACTGCAGGCCAATGTTCCTCCGGCTATGAAAGGCAGTCAGATGATGCTGACACTGATGTCCGGCAGCTTCAAATTCGACGTGGATGAGTATATTAACGGTGTTCTGAATGTGGTGGAAAAGGCCAAGGCAGATTATGCTGCAGGCAAAAGCACGGTAAGCGCAAAGGATAAAAGAATCCTCCTGACCGGATGTCCTTCCGGAGGCGTGATCCAGAAGATCGGTATGGTGATTGAAAATAACGGAGGGGTGATCGTATGCCTGGATGACTGCAGCGGAGAGCGTACGAACCGCATGCTCATTGACGAAGAGGCAGATGATATTCTCCGCGCTATTTCGGACCGGTATCTGGAGATCAACTGCTCAGTCATGACCACCAATGAAGCCCGTCTGGAAAATACAAAAGCCATGATCGAGAAATATAAGGTTGATGGCGTAATCGAAGTGGTTCTCCAGGCCTGCCACACCTTCAATGTGGAATCAGCCAAAGTCTGCCGCATGGTGGAAGATATGGGAATTCCCTATATGAAACTGGAAACCGATTACTCCACGGCCGACAGCGGACAGCTGGAGACAAGAATCAGCGCATTCCTTGAGATGCTGTAATTCAGTACAGTTCAGATTTCAGCCGTAAATATCAGCTTCTTATTTCAGCTTCTTTTACGGGAATACATGCTTGACTTTTCCACAGGGATGTTATAAATTCATAGATGATATATTTCCGGAGAGAGGTGCTGTAATGTTGAATGAAAATAATGGTTATACTTACATAGAGGGCGGTGTCTGTGCTGCGCAGGGTTTCGCGGCGAATGGTCTGAACTGTGGCCTGAATGCGGATCCGCAGAAGAACGATCTTGGTCTGGTTTTCAGCCGGACCATGTGCAATGTTGCTGCAGTTTATACGCAGAATAAGGTGAAAGGTGCGCCGATTCTGGTTACGAAGAAGCATCTGGAAGCTACCGGCGGCAAAGCGCGCGGCGTGGTTGTAAACAGCAAGAATGCCAATACCTGCAATGCGGACGGCGAAGAAAAGGCGGAACGTATCTGTGAACTGGCTGCAGCTGAGCTGGGAATCCCGGCAGACGAGATGATCGTTGCTTCCACCGGCGTGATCGGACAGCCGCTTCCCATTGAACCGTTTGAAACTCATATGAAGGCTCTTGCGGAGGGACTTTCGGAAGACGGCAACGGTAAGGCAGCCAATGCAATCATGACGACAGATACCATCAAAAAGGAAGTTGCGGTACGCTTCGAACTGGATGGTACTGTATGCACCATCGGCGGTATGGCCAAGGGCAGCGGCATGATTCATCCCAATATGGCAACGACCCTTAATTTTGTCACAACCGATGTGAAAATTTCTTCTCAGATGCTGCAGAAAGCGCTGAGTGAAATCGTTAAGGTGACCTACAACTGCCTCAGTATTGACGGGGATACTTCCACCAACGATATGGTCAGCGTTATGGCCAACGGGCTGGCAGGCAATACGGAAATCACAGAGGAAGGTGCTGCGTTTGATACCTTTAAAGAAGGGCTTTATCTGGTTCTGATGAATATGACACGGATGCTGGCAAAGGATGGTGAGGGTGCCAGCAAGCTGCTGGAATGCACCGTAAAAGGAGCTCCCGATCTGGACACGGCGATTATCGTAGCCAAATCCGTAATCTGTTCTCCACTGTTTAAATGTGCCATGTTCGGGGAAGATGCCAACTGGGGACGTATTCTCTGTGCCATCGGCTATGCAGAGGCTGATTTTGATATTGATAAAGTATCAGTGGATCTGGCCTCTGACAAGGGTGTAATCGGTGTATGCCGCAGCGGTGCAGGCATTCCTTTTTCTGAGGAAAAAGCCAGCGAAGTGCTGAGCGCGGATGAAATTTATATCAATATCGATCTGATGCAGGGAGAAGCCCAGGCCAAAGCGTGGGGCTGTGATCTGACTTATGACTACGTAAAGATCAATGGTGATTATCGTTCCTGATGGGCGTTTCTGATGAAAAGTGAGGAGAAAACTTATGAAATGGAATATTGTGGTGGATTCCGGCTGTGATCTGGAGATGCTGAAAACACCTGCAGCGGATACCGGATATGAACGGGTTCCGTTGAAGATTATTACCGGTGATTATGAGTTTGTGGATGACGGGCAGAGTGATCCCCGGGAACTGCTGGATATGCTCCATGAATCTAAGTGCGGTAGTTCCAGTGCATGTCCTGCGCCGCAGGAATGGGCGGATGCTTTTCTCAGAGCAGATTATACGCTGGCATTTTCTCTGACAGGCGGTTTGTCAGGAAGCTTTAACAGTGCATTGACGGCAAAATACATGGTGGAAGAAGATCATCCCGAAAAAAGGATCTTTATACTGGATTCGCTTTCGGCGGGACCGGAAATCTCTCTTCTGGTGTACAAAGCCAATGAGCTGATTAAAGAAGGGCTCGGATTTGATGAGATCTGTGAAAAACTTACGGAATATCATGCGCATACGCATCTGCTGTTCATGCTGAGCAATCTGGATACGCTGGTGAAAAACGGACGGGTCAGCAAGGTTGTGGGTGCCATGGTCGGTATGATGAAGATCCGCCTCGTGGGCAATGCCAGTGAACAGGGAACGCTGGAGGTTATTGAAAAATGCCGCGGATTCAAGAAAGCGGTTACACAGATTCTGACATCCCTTGCCAATGCCGGATTCCGGGACGGCAGGCTGATCGTAGCTCACAGCTTCAATGAAAAAGAAGCCATGACTCTGGCAAAAGCGATTCATGTGTCTTTCCCGGACGCCCATATCTCCATGATGAAAACCAGCGGTCTGTGCAGCTATTATGCGGAAGAAAGCGGCATTCTGATCGGATATGAAGCGTAAGCGGGTAAAAGAAGATTATGAGCAGAATGTCTGATAACGGACAGAATGCTGCAGATGCAGCAGAACGGATTCGGATTTAAATTTTAATTTTAATTCAAATGGACAGGGGATATCTTCGCCGATATGATTCACGGCGCGGATATCCCCTTTTTACGCAGCAGCGGACGAAATATCAGAACTGATCTGTTCGCCGTTCTTTTCTCAGAATCGCCCGCAGGCTTCCGTTTTCCCACTCCTTTTTCTCTTCTTCGGTTTCGGGAATCAGGCGGGGCAGCATGACCGGTGCACCTTCATCCCTGGGAAGAGCAACCATGACAAAATAAGCCTGATTGATCAGTTCCATCCGGCCGTTCAGATGGCGGACATGCACCTCCACCTTTACTTCAATCGATTTCCTGCCGGTATAGGTGATCCGGGCAGTAAGAGACACCATATCGCCTTTGGATGCCCCTTTGATAAAGACCAGACTGTCCACGGTGCCGGTTACCACATTTCCCTCATAATACTGCATGGCTGCCAGAGCTGCAATCTCATCCATCCACTGCATCAGAACACCGCCGAACAGTCTGCCCGCGTCATTGAGATGCTCCGGGCGGACAAGATGAATGGTCTCCACCCTTGTATCTGAAATTTTTTTATTATCCATCATGTTTCACCTTCTCAATCATACAGAATAATACTACTATGACGGATTTTATACTGTTTGTCAAGATAGCATAACAGTAACAGAGTTTATAATCTTTCACGCTGTAAACTAAAAAAGTATTTACCAAATGAGAAATTGATGTTAGAATAAACTGGTATAGAAAAAGGAGGGGGAATTTATGGCTAAGAATACTCCAAAGGAACGCAAATATGCGATGTATGAAGCAATTCTTCAGTTAAAGGATATTGATGAATGCTGTCATTTTTTTGATGATCTCTGTGCAGTGACAGAGCTGCGCGCCATGGAGCAGCGCTTTGAGGTGGCTTCCATGCTGATGGACAACAAAGTTTATATGGAAATTATGGAAAAAAGCAATGCCAGTTCTGCTACGATCAGCCGGGTGAACCGGATGCTGAATTACGGTACGGGATGTCTTCCGGAGATTATCCGGAGAACGAGAGAGGCAAAAAAGGCAGAAGACGGACAGTTTGCCGGTGCGGATGAAACAGCAGAGGAAAGCGGCGAATAGCAGCAGGCGGATCGGAGTAAGAGATAAGACCTTCTTTTATGAACATACAAAGGAATTGATAAGAGGAAAGGAATGTAGCTATGAAAGAGCTGATGTTGGGCAATAAAGCCCTGGCCAGAGGCCTCTATGAAGCGGGCTGCAGCGTGATTTCCAGTTATCCCGGGACCCCCAGTACCGAGATAACGGAAGAGGCAGCGAAATATGACGAGATTTACTGTGAATGGGCTCCCAATGAAAAAGTGGCCATGGAAGTGGCATTTGGTGCCAGCCTTGCCGGAAAAAGAAGCTTCTGCGGCATGAAGCATGTAGGACTTAATGTGGCAGCAGATCCGCTGTATACCTGCTCCTATACCGGCGTGAACGGGGGCATGGTAATCTGTGTGGCAGATGATGCGGGGATGCATTCATCCCAGAATGAGCAGGATTCCCGTCATCATGCTATTGCAGCCAAGGTTCCCATGCTGGAGCCCTCCGATTCGGAGGAGGCGCTGGAATTTGCAAAACGGGCATACGAGCTGTCCGAACAGTTTGATACCCCTGTAATTATCAAGATGTGTACCCGTGTGGCGCACTCTCAGAGTGTGGTGGAGACCGGCACCCGTGTGGTTCCTCCGCAGATCCCCTATGAGAAAAATATTGCAAAGTACGTTATGATGCCCGGCAATGCGAAACGCCGCCATCCCATTGTGGAGGAACGGACGCGCAGACTGACCGATTATGCGGAAGACTGTTATTTCAATCGGGTTGAGATGGGAGATACAAAGCTTGGTATCATCACTTCTTCCACCAGCTATCAGTATGCAAAGGAAGTATTCGGTGATCAGGCAAGCATCCTGAAGCTGGGTATGGTCAATCCGCTTCCCAGAAATCTGATTCTGGACTTTGCAGCTCAGGTGGACAAACTGGTTATTATCGAGGAACTGGATCCCATTATTGAAAATCACTGCAGACAGCTGGGACTTGAAGTGACCGGCAAAGATGTACTTCCCATGGAAGATGAATTTTCTCAGAATCTGATTGCGGAAAAACTGGGCGTTACAGTACCTGCCGGCAAAAAGCTGGATGATGCGCTGCCGCCCCGTCCGCCTATGATGTGCGCAGGATGTCCTCACAGAGGCCTGTTCTATACACTGGCCCGCAATAAATGTACGGTTCTCGGAGATATCGGCTGTTATACACTGGGTGCTGTTGCTCCTTTAAGTGCGATGGAGATGACTCTCTGCATGGGTGCTTCCATCAGTGCGACTCACGGATTTAATAAGGCAAACGGAAAGGAAAGCGAGGGAAAAACCGTTGCGGTAATCGGCGATTCCACTTTCATGCATTCCGGTATGACCGGCCTTGCCAATATTGCATACAATCAGAGCAACTCCACGGTTATCATACTCGATAATTCCATTACCGGTATGACCGGCCATCAGCAGAATCCCACTACCGGTTACAATATCAAGGGAGATCCTGCCGGAAAGATTGATCTGGAGGCTCTCTGCCGAGCCATGGGATTTGCCCGGGTACGTGTGGTAGATCCTTATAATCTGGCAGAATGTGACGCTGCAGTAAAAGAGGAACTGGCAGCTGAAGAACCTTCTGTAATTATCAGCCGCCGTCCCTGCGCTCTGCTGAAATATGTCAAAGCAAAACCTGCCCTGAAGGTGGAGGAGAAGAACTGTACAGGCTGCAAATCCTGTATGCGTCTCGGATGTCCTGCCATCAGCGTAAAGAATAAAAAAGCAAGTGTGGATGCAACGTTATGTGTGGGCTGCGGAGTCTGTCAGCAGCTTTGTAAATTTGACGCTTTGAAGGCGCAGGAGGTTTGATTATGACAAAAAATATTATGATTGTCGGTGTGGGCGGCCAGGGTTCCCTGCTTGCCAGCAAGCTGCTGGGCCATCTGCTCCTGACACAGGGATATGACGTAAAGGTATCCGAGGTTCACGGAATGAGCCAGCGGGGCGGCAGCGTGGTAACGTATGTCCGGTTCGGTGAAAAGGTGTATTCTCCGATTATTGATAAAGGAGAAGCAGATTTTATCGTTTCCTTTGAGAAACTGGAAGCGGCCCGCTGGGTGGAATATCTGCGGGAAGGCGGCCGCATTGTGGTCAATACGCAGGAAATCAATCCCATGCCGGTCATCACCGGGGCAGCGCAGTATCCCGATCATCTGATTGAAAAGATGGAAGCACTGGGGATTCAGGTGGATGCCATGGACTGCCTGTCACTGGCTGAACAGGCGGGTTCCGCAAAAGCAGTCAATATTGTTCTCATGGGACGTCTGTCACGTTATTTTGACATCCCTGTGGAAACATGGAAAGAAGCAATCCGCGCCTGCGTACCTGAAAAATTCGTGGAACTGAACCTGAAAGCATTTGATCTTGGCCGCGCCTAGAAAATGATTGATTACATAACAAACAGGCAGCTGTTCATCCGTGCCGCGTAACACCGCGTGCTGCCTCTGAACAGCTGCAGACAATAAAATTTACAATACTATGGAGGACAAAACAATGGGTAATTACTATCAGCCCGAAATCGAAACAATGCCGCTGGAAGAACTGCAGAAGCTGCAGAGTGAAAGACTGGTGGAACAGGTAAAGCATGTGTACAATAACGTGCCTTACTACAGACAGAAAATGGAGGAAAAAGGTTTAAAGCCCGAGGATATCAGGGGAATCGAAGATCTGCATAAGCTTCCCTTTATTACAAAAGATGACCTGAGAGATCAGTATCCTTACGGTCTGGTGGCTGTCCCTCTGTCTGACTGTGTCAGAATTCAGTCGACCAGCGGTACCACCGGAAGACGTGTCGTGTCTTTCTATACACAGGGTGATCTGGATGTATGGGAAGACTGCTGCGCAAGAGCAATCATGGCAGCGGGCGGCACAAAAGATGACGTATGCCACGTAAGCTACGGCTACGGTCTGTTTACCGGCGGCCCCGGACTGAACGGTGGTTCCCACAGAGTAGGATGCCTGACACTGCCCATGTCATCCGGCAATACCGAGCGTCAGATCCAGTTCATGACCGATCTTGGTTCCACCATTCTCTGCTGTACACCTTCCTATGCTGCTTATCTGGGTGAAGCAATCAATGAGCGTGGGCTGAAAGATCAGATCAAATTAAAAGCCGGAATTTTCGGTGCGGAAGCATGGACCGAGGAGATGCGTCAGGAAATCGAAAAATCTCTCGGCATCAAGGCTTATGATATATACGGACTGACGGAGATTTCCGGCCCCGGTGTGTCTTTCGAGTGTGAAGAACAGAGCGGTATGCACATCAATGAAGATCATTTTATTGCCGAGATTATCGATCCTGAGACGGGAGAAGTACTGCCCGAAGGTGAGAAAGGCGAGCTGGTATTCACCTGTATTACCAAGAAAGCGTTCCCGCTGATGCGTTACCGTACAAGAGATATCTGTGTTCTGACACGGGAGAAATGCTCCTGCGGACGTACCCATGTGCGCATGCGTAAGCCTATGGGCAGAAGCGATGATATGCTGATCGTAAAAGGTGTTAACGTATTCCCGTCACAGATCGAGACTGTTCTGCTGAACAACGATTATCCGCCTCAGTATCAGATTATCGTTGACCGTGTCGGCCATTTCGATACCATCGAAGTGCATGTGGAGATGACACCGGAGATGGTAAGCGATACTTCTGTAACGATTGAACAGAGAGAGAAGAAGCTGGTAGCTGCACTGAAATCCATGCTTGGCATTCTGGTAGATGTGGTTCTGGAAGAGCCGAAGACCATCACCAGAAGTGAAGGCAAGGCAGTACGTATCATCGATAAGAGAAATCTGTACAAAGGCTGATCTGTCCGGTGAGTATTTATCGAAACAGTTACGAGTTTACCACTCCGTATGGTGACAAATGCTTTGAACTTCATCAGGGTAATATACTGGATTTTGATGAAAAAATCGATATTCTTGTGATATCGTCATATTCCCGCAGTTATGCTCCAACGCGCGGTACGCTTGTGGGGGCTCTTCTGGGACAGCTGGGAATTGATGTTTCAGATCTGGCGAAAAATCCGTTTATCGAAATGAGAGAGGAAAAAGGCATCTGGGTTTCCAGAAAGCTGAAAAACAGTCGTTTTCAGTATATTGTGTGTGTTGAATTTCTTAAATATCCGCGGACCGAGGCTGACAGTGAAACAATAAGCGAGCGGATTCAGAATCTGTTTGTCTGTCTGGAGATGCTGGAGAAATTCGCGTCCAATGTTGTGACGGTTGCCATGCCGCTGATCGGAACAGGAAAGCAGAGAATCCCGGAATCCATAATTCTTTCTGCTTTGTTCCGGTATGGAACTTCTTCCCTTAAACGGTGCAGCATTCTTCAGAAGGTCTATATCATCGAGCAGAAGGATGTCAAGGCTGAAGCCATCAGCACGGCGATGGATCAGGTTTTGAAGAGGGAGGGACAGCAGGTTGCCAATGTTTTCAGGGACAGGGAATCAAGAGAGATTCTCGGGCAGATTGAAGCCCTTCTGAAGGAACTGATCCGGATTCGAAACAGACCCGGAGTCGATAAAACTTTTGCAAAGCTGCTGGACTGCATGAAACAGCAGGAGGTACGGTATCTCGATCTGGCAATTCTTGCACGTCGGGTGCTGGAATTGATGATGAATGAAATCAATCCCCGGTCTGCAAAGAAGTCACTTTACAGAAAGATCGAGGATTTCTCCAAAAGGCAGATTGCGGCCGGTTGGATTATCAGCTATATGCATATTATCCGGATTCTGGGCAATGAGCAGGCACATGATGATATTAATCAGGGGAAGATACCCGGTGAGCTCATGGTTACGGATCAGAGAATCATGCTTCACTGTCTGGAACAGCTGTTTACCTTCTGGATTCAGTATGAAAACCGGGAAGAAACAGACAGAGATAATTAAAAGGACAGCCGCCGGAGGCAGGTTATGCAATATGACCTGTTTCCGGGCTGTCCTTTTTTGCTATGGTGATTTTACAAAGCCGGGATTATGCCAGTTACAGCTGAAGCAGTCTGCGTGCATTTTCACCCATGATTCCATCGCGTTCCTCCGGTATCAGTTCCATTGATTGAAACATATCCCGGTAAGCACTCTGGCTGCTCCAGGGGGAATCGGTGGCAAACAGAATCCGGTCGGTGCCGTGTCTGCGTGCCAGCCGGAGAAACTCCTCACCGGTCATCATCATGGATTCTTCCGGTGTCCGGTCGGTGCCGGGAGCAGGTTCAATCATGCCCAGAGAAAATGCGGTGTCCAGCCATACGGGAGCGCCGGCCAGATCCTGCTCCACTTCCTTCCAGCTGTCCCAGCCGCCCATATGGGCCAGAACCAGCTTTTCAGGAGCAACTTCCTTCAGTACGCGGTAAATCTGACTGATGGATGTAAAATTGTGGCCGGGAATGCCGATATCCATACCGGCGTGGGTCAGAATAACAAGTCCCAGCTCTGTGGCGGTATCCATGATCCGCAGAAACCGGATATCGTCAAAATCCACATTCTGATAGGCCGGATGAATCTTTATGCCGGGAACCCCCAGATCGCGGAGCCTGCGAAGCTCTGATTTGTAATTGTCGTAATCGGGGTGCATGCCGCCGAAAGGAATGATGCCTGTTTCATGAATGTGCGGCATGGCATCACCTGCAAGAGTGTTCAGTTTTTCCACCTGCCCCGGATTGGTCATAACCGGAAGTGTAACGCTGTAATCGATGGAGGCTTCTTTCATCGACTGCTGCAGGCCGCTCACCGTGGCGTCTGTATAGGGTCGCGAGCGGGAAAGCAGCTGCAGTCTTCCGATTACGTTTCCTGCAATCTTATCGGGGAACGTATGGGTATGAAAATCAATGATCATACGGGTGGCCTACCTGTATTCCTTTGCCAGGGCTTCAAATGCACTGAGAGAACGTTCAATGCGTTCTGTCGGTACACAGTAGGAGATTCTTGTGTGGCCGGGGCATCCGAAGCCTGCGCCGGGAACGATCAGCAGATTGTATTTTTTCGCCTTTTCGCAGAACGCCACGTCATCGGCTTCCAGTGTGCGGGGGAACATGTAGAATGTACCGCCGGGTTCTACCACATGGTAGCCCATTTCGCGCAGACTCTTTAACAGAAGATTTTTATTGGTTTCATATACAGAGATATCCGACGTCTCATCGGCGCATGCAGCGCAGATATGCTGGAACATGCTGGGAGCGCATACATAACCCAGAGAACGGCCTGCACCGGCAATGGCAGCGTATACCAGTCTGGAATCCTCAGCTTCGTCGGGAACCAGCACATAGCCGAGACGTTCGCCGGGCAGTGACAGGGATTTGGACCAGGAATAGCATACCAGGGTATTCTTATAGTATTTGGGCAGGTAGGGAACCACAGTGCCGCCGAATACGATTTCACGGTAGGGTTCATCGGCAATCAGGTAAATGGGATGACCGTATTGCTGAGACTTGCGGTTCAGAATCTCTGCCAGTCGGATAACGGTTTCTTCGGAATATACAACGCCTGAGGGGTTGTTGGGGGAGTTTACAACCACGCCCTTTGTATGTTCATTGATGGCAGCCTCAAACTTCTCAAAATCAATCTGGAATGCCTCAATATCAGCAGGAATCAGAACCATGCGGGCACCGGCACCTTCGATGAAGACCTTGTATTCGGGGAAATAAGGGGCAAATACGATGAATTCATCTCCCGGGCAGGTCAGACCGTTGAAGCAGCAGCAAAGGGCAGCAGCAGCGCCAACGGTGATGTAAAGGTTGTCTGCACCGAAGCTGGTGCCGAAGCGTCTGTTGATGGAATCTGCAATGGCCTGTCTGGCAGCAGCATCGCCCTGGGCGCTGGTGTAGCCGTGAAGAATGACCGGATCCATGCTCTGAAGCAGCTTCATGGCGGTTTCATTAACGCAGTCGGGAGCAGGCACGCTGGGATTGCCGATGGAGAAATCGAAAACGTTCTCAGCACCGACTTCAGCGGCACGCATCTTACCATATTCGAACAGTTCACGGATTACGGAGCGCTGGGTACCAAGACCCACCATTTTTTCATTTAGCATAATAGTTATCTCCTTAATAAATTAATAATTTCGTAACTATACTAACAATAGTGCAATTTGCGGAATCTGTCAACTGTCGGAAAAAGAAAGATTTGTAACTGTTCGGGGCAGGCAGTATTTTCGAGGCTGGATCGGAGCAGCTGCAGGATTTTGCTAGGATAAACGCATCAATGGGGAAATCACAATAAAAAAATCTCCAGTAACAAAGC
>JBJELO010000070.1:0-3722 GCA_051879195.1 Lachnospiraceae bacterium | reverse complement strand
CCCCAGGTATAAGTAACCATTTTCCGTTTCGGGAGCTCCATATTGGCTTCATAAACCAGTTTTTTCAATTCTTCTAACATAAGCACCTCCTGCCTGGCAATCAATACTTCCTGTATATATAATAATTGTTGAATATCTCCTGAAAGGCCCGGATATTTTCTGCAGTATGCCCCCCGAAGACAGAGGAGCCAGCCACAATCCTGTCCGCTCCTGCTTCCAGCACTTCCTGTACATTATCCAGTTTGATGCCGCCGTCCACCATGATGTGCACGCCGGGATTCTCCCGGTCAATTATCGCCTTCAGTTCACGGATTTTCCCGGTCATGGACGGAATATATTTCTGACCTCCGAACCCGGGATTGACTGTCATCAAAAGTACCGTATCCACATCCTGCAGCACATATTTCAGTTCGGAAAGTCCGGTGGACGGGTTGAGTACGACGCAGGCCTGCTTTCCGGCCTCTCTGATCTGTCCGATGGTTCTGTGAAGATGACGGCAGGCTTCCGCATGCACGCTGATGCTGTCAGCACCGCAGTCAGCAAAATCTTTCACATAACGCCCCGGTTCCTCCACCATCAGATGGACATCGAAAAACAGAGAAGAAACCCTGCGCATGGCTTCAATCACCGGCATTCCCAGCGAAATACTGGGAACGAACATGCCGTCCATCACATCTATGTGAAGCATTTTCACACCGCACTCTTCCACAAGTTTCAGTTCCTGTTCCAGTCTGGCAAAATCAGCCGCCAGAACAGAAGGAAGTAATTCAATCATTTTCACACCTGCCAGTTTATATGTTCTTTCAGTTTCTTCTGTTTTATGCTTCAGCGGTATAGTAAGCAACTTCGTCGATTTCCCGATTCGTTGCAATAATCACGTCGCTGCTTCCGTTATTGATGACCATGCAGTTTGCAGAACCGCAGTCTTCATCAACAATCTGTACTTCATAAGAAGCAGTTTCTTTATTACAGGTAAATACCATCAGATTGCGTTTTCCTTTCCGGTGTCCGATGATAAATACCGGTTTACCGCAGAGCATGCCTCCGTAGATAGCGTGGAGGAAATCGGCCTTTTCTTCAAATTCGTACACGCTTTCGTATCTGCCGTCTTTCTTTTTGTAAATGGTAATCGTATCGCCGTGGAACGGAGAAAGAACCAGCATTTCCTTTTCTCCGTCGCCGTCCAGATCCACCATGGAAGCGTCGCTGGCAGGCGTGTCCAGCAGCTGATTGATGGTCCATTCGCCGTCAGCTGTTTCGGGCGGGAAGAACTGATACACACCGTTGTCCGCGGAAATCAGCGCAGTCTCCACACCGTTTTCCACAATCTTGTAATAACCGTGGTTTTTCAGCATGTTATCCTTAATGACAGTAAGCTGAAGCTGATTGTCTTCGTTAAATGCACTCAGGTCATCGGGCAGAACAGCTGCATAAACCCTGCCGGGCATGGACCAGTCATCCTTGTACTCGTGACCGGATTTCAGCGCACATGCAATCAGATAATTCACACCATTTCTTCTTATAATATCAAAACGGTGTACATGAGGCAGGTCCACCAGCGTACGGATTTCCCAGTTGCCTTTTTCAATAGGGGTTGCGATAACAATTTTTGCTTCTTTGGAATCATTGGGAGAGTAGAATTTATGAGTTGACAGAAACTGACCGTTGCTGCCGGGCACCTGTACCATGCTCATAACACCGCCGGGCTGTTCCCACACGGTATCCACCTGATTTCCGTTCAGATCAAATAACAGACATCTGTCTACCTTTTCCGCTGCTACCAGGAAATAATCCTGATCGTTATAGTGAAGAGGTGCACAGGAATAACATTTTGTAAGATTAGAAATAACTTTTTTCTCAAATTTCATATTGATTTGCCTCCAGAATCAATCTGTTGTCTGCCCGGAACCCGGTATTACGCCAGGCCCGGACGGACATTTTATTGGAAATTACACCTGCTGCGCCAGGATACCGGTCATCATCCGATTGGCAAGCAGAAGATCCTCTTTCCATTCAGGATTTCCCGTATACCAGAATTCAGTTACATATTTGCGGATGCCGATTTCCCATGCTGTTTTGATGGCCGCCTGGAAATCCACATGTCCTGTTCCAAAGGGCACTTCACGGAATACACCCGGCACAGTTTCTTTTAAATGCATGGCAACAACATGTCCTGCGCCTGTTTCCAGGTCCTTCAGCACATCTGTACCATATTTCTTTGCTGCATTTGTAATATTGCCGATATCGGGATAAACGTTGAGATAAACAGAATTGATTTTATTTACGTAAGCCATGGATTTTTCCACGGTATTCATGAACTCGGTTTCCATGGTTTCAAAGCCCATAACCACACCGGCTTTTGCGGCCATGGCAACCGCTTTTTCCAGATTCTTTTCAAACCGCTCCACTGTCTCGGGAGTGGAGTCTTCATAATATACATCATAGCCTGCAAGCTGTATGATCCGGATTCCCAGATCATCCGCAAGCTGAATTGCTTTTTCCATGATCTCCATGCCCCGGGCACAGATCGCGGGATCACTGCTGCCGAGCGGATACTTCCGGTGTCCGGAAAGACACATGGTTCGTATGGGAACTCCCACCTTTTCCATCACATCCACCAGTTCCAGACGTTCCTCTTTACTCATATCCAGCCGCTTCAGTTTTTCATCGGTTTCATCGATGCTGATTTCCACAAAGTCAAATCCCGCCTCCTTCGCCGCGGTCAGCTTCTCTTCCCAGCTAAGCGTTGAAGGCATGGATTTCTCATATAAACCAAGAGTATATGCTTTTGCCATTTGCTGTCTCCTTTTTGAAAGCAGGATGGCAATCCGCATATTCCTCCATTTCCGACTGCCATCACTGCTTAAACGTATCGGCCCTGCTTACCTGATGCACGGTAATTCCACGTTCTCTCAGCGCATCACAGATTTCAGCAGGTGCCTTCTCATCTGTGATCAGGTTCGTTATCTTATCGATGTCACAGCTGATGAAGCTTGAATTTTTCCCGATTTTGGTATGGTCAGCAAGAATATAGGTAACCTCCAGCGAATGATCCACCATCAGCTGGTTGATATTCACCTCGTTGGCATTCTCTGTAGTCATACCGCATTCCAGTGAAAAGCCCGAACAGCCCACAAAAGTCTTCTTTGCATAAACCGTCTGCAGATTTCTGAGCGCAAAATCCCCTACCATCGCCTCTTTGGGGTGGCGAAGTTCTCCGCCTGTCAGAATGATATTAACTTCCGGTCTGGGATTGCCGTACAATGCCTTTCCGTTGTTGGTAATCACTGTCACGTGCTTGTCCTGCAGATAATCTACCAGCTGCAAAGCTGTGGAACTGGTGTTGATGAAAATGGTATCTTCGTCCTGCACCAGTCCTGCCGCATAGCGGGCGATGAGAGCACGATACATCTGTACCTCGTCCTCATAATCGTTCTCACCCACAGCAAAACTGGGCGCAGCTCCCCCATAAAAGCGCACAAGCTGCTTATTATCCTCAAGATACTGCAGATCACGTCTTACGGTAATCGGCGATACCCCGAGAATTTCCGACAGTTCGTCCACACGCACTTCCGGGCGGTCTTCCATCATCTCCAGAATCCTTTTTCTTCTGTTTTCAATTACTGATCGTTCTCTTTTCATAGAATACTCCTTTACTCAGATATCTTTCTGGCCATTGATATAAATTAGTAGTCTATTCAGGGAAACAACTTATTCAATTT
>JBJELO010000069.1:0-56183 GCA_051879195.1 Lachnospiraceae bacterium | reverse complement strand
AAATATGCTGATGATATCTTGATGTCAATTTTAGAAGATGAATGGAAAGCATTAAAATGACTGTCTGCATAAAGTATCTGACCGTCATCATGGTTTAAAGGGTTTTGGTAAAAGCTGAATAGAGGTGTGCGAATTTATGGGGAAGCAAATTAATTATTGGATGGAATATGACAGTTTTCTTTTATTGGCGCAGAAAGCACTTGATCTGGGCTGCATAATATACCATGAGGACAGAAAGCAAGGCACCGTTTGTCATGGAGAAAATCTGAACATTATTACAAAAGAAAACAACCAGTACTATTTTTATTTTCCTGAGGCGGGTGAAATCTGCGTAACAGAATCAGGAAAAGGTAAAACGATTTGTGGATTTAATGGGAATGAAAATGTAATGATTGAAGCCGGATATTCTTATATTCAGGATGCTCCACAAAAGGAAATACTTCGTAACAGGCTGTATTGTTCAACTGGATATTATGATACATCAGGCGAATTTATTTACAGGCCTGAATGTCTTGATAAGATTTATGGATGTTTGGCAAGATTTGCTAAAAAAATAGCACCGTACACTGAAATTACTGATATTATCGTAAGCAGTAGAAAAGAGGATTACGGTCAGAAGAGCGAATGGAGACATAAGGAGTATATTACCCCTTTTTGTCTGGAAAAAAGAAATAGTGGCTATAGTCTGCGATGGTAAAATTGCAGAATACAGAAGCAGGGGTTATGAAAAAGCTAAAATGAGTAGACATGTCATGTCTCATATATTTGAAGACCGGTTTTGCCTGTTTTATGTCCTTTCAAACAGGGATTCCGACGTGTAAGATATGTTTGAAGGAGGTCACACTGATATGGATCAACAAAAAATCGGAAGATTTATCAAAGAGCTTCGTAAAGAAAAAGGACTTACACAGGAAAAAACAGCAGAACAATTCCATGTATCAAGAAGAACTGTATCAAGGTGGGAGACCGGCAGCAATTTGCCGGATCTGGATGTTCTTATTGAAATGGCAGATTACTTCGAAGTGGATCTGAGAGAACTGCTGGACGGAGAAAGGACGGAAAACAGAATGAACAAAGAATTGGAAGAAACTGTATTAAAGGTTGCGGATTACAGCAACGAGGAAAAAAACCGGTTAATGAAAAATCTGCATTTTTTCTCCTGGGTTGGCGTCTTTACCTTTCTTGTATTTCTCGTTCTGGAGGCAATGGGACTGGCGGACAGCGGAATCACAGAGGATATTGCTTCTTTCTGCTGCGGATTATCTTTTGGAATGCTGATTATTGCGGTTATCTATACAAGCCGGTATATTCATAGATTTCAGGAAATGAAAAAGCGGATGTTTCATAGAAGCTGATTTTCGACATTGATTTTCGACATTTACATTATACGCGGTGTGCCGCGCGCAAAGTCCGCGCCGGCATGCCGTTTTTCTGTTTCATTTGTCTGCAGAACTGCTTCACAGCGAGAAAAAAAGTTCCTTTGACATATTAAGTTATTTTATGATATACAGTTATATGTTACAATGAATCCGGAATGAGAAAATCAGGTAATGTTCGAACACACAGAATACATTATGCTGAGACCGACAGAGTCACCGATTGTTTTTGTCCAGCAGCTGGGCCGCGGACTTCGCAAAGTTTGACAACAGCAGCCTGGGATCCTATTATAAGTTCCTTGTGAAATATGAAAAGGAATACACTGTGCGATTATCTGAGGACGAGGAAATGGTAATTGAATTTGTTTCTAAAAAACTGGCCGGTGGGAAGAGAATTCATGAATTGGAGCTGTTGAAGCGTTTGCTCAAGTATCAACATGGTGTGATGGGACTTCTGAAGAAATCGCTGACTGAAAAATATAACTGTTCCATGGATGATAATTGTGCTGTGAATGTTGTAAATATGATGACAAATGAATTTCCCACAAGTGCTGCGAAGAAAACATATTCCTCGTGTGTATTTTTGGAAAAGGAAGGTTCGATATATATGAAGATGTATGTCGTCTGCTGAACTGGGAAAGAAATGAGGTGCCGTTAAACATTGGCGGCTATAAAAAATAAAGACGACAAAATATCAAAAGAATTCTATTACCTTGGAAGGATGTCTGCAACAGGAAGTGTCAGGGAATTTGTTATGCCGAATACTGACAAGACTGCGGTAGAGATTGAGTGGGAACTTGATACGCCGGTGAGAGAAGATATTTAATATATTGTAAATGGATAATGGAATGAATTATAAACAGAATAAGGAGACAGTATGAAAGTAATCAGAGTAGTGGCTGCGATCATTCTTGATCATGGAAGAGTATTTGCAACTCAGCGTGGATATGGTGAATTTAAAGATGGATGGGAGTTCCCCGGCGGGAAAATTGAACAGGGTGAAACGCCGGAAGATGCCATTGTAAGGGAAATCAAAGAGGAACTGGATACAGAGGTTGAGGTAATGGAATTACTGGATACGGTAGAATATGACTATCCTGAATTCCATTTATCAATGGATTGTTTTATCTGCAGGATCAAATCCGGAGATCTGATGCTGAAGGAGCATGAGGCAGCTGCATGGCTGACAAAAGATACGCTGTACAGTGTGGACTGGCTGCCAGCAGATCAGGAACTGATCGGAAAAATTGAGACATATTTGCCTGTGTGATGCAGAAACGGTATTAGAAGAGATTTTTAATTTCAAAGAAGGAGTGTATAGATGGGTATATATGTGAATAGTAGAACCGCTTATACATTATATAAAAGTGAAACGGTTAAGCCGTATTTTATAGATAAAACCAGGATGCTGAAAGAACTGTTTCCGTTGGTAGAAGAAGGTAATAATTATTTGTGTATTACCAGACCCAGGCGTTTCGGAAAGACAGTTATGGCAAACATGATTGCTTCTTTTTTTTCCAGAGGACGGGATGCGGAAGATATATTTGAGCCTCTGCAGATTCATCAGGAAAAAGATTACGGGAAATACAGGAATAAATATACAGTGATTCATATTACGTTTAATGATCTGCCAAGAAAATGCAGTTCGTATGAACAGTATATTGATCGAATAGAGGAAATAGTAATCCGTGATTTACAGAAAGAGTATCCGGATTTGCCGATAAATGAACAGTATGCGATATGGGATGTCCTTTTAGGAATCCACGCTGAAAGACAGGAAGAGAAGTTTATATTTGTTCTGGATGAATGGGATTTTATATTACACCAGAAGTTTGTTACAGAAGAAGATAAGGCATCATATCTGCTGTTCTTAAGGAATCTGCTGAAAGACAGGCCTTATGTTTCCCTGGCATATATGACGGGAATCCTTCCGATTGCCAAATACTCAAGCGGTTCAGAACTTAATATGTTTGCAGAATTTACGATGACAACAGAACAGAGATTTTCCGAATATTTTGGTTTTACAGATAAGGAAGTAGATCTGCTCTATGAACGCTATCTGTCAAATAATATATTACCGAAAATGGTTACAAGGGATGACCTGAGAAACTGGTATGATGGATATCATACGCGTACCGGTGAAAGATTGTATAATCCGCGTTCCATTGTTCTGTCACTTTCCAATAATAACACAGGGAACTACTGGACCAGTTCCGGACCATATGATGAAATTTTCTATTATATTGAAAACAATATTCATGATGTTAGGGATGATCTGGCACTTATGGTATCGGGCATACCGGTCTCTGCAAAGATTCAGGAATACGCAGCAACATCCATGAATCTGCAGACAAGAGATGAAATATTTTCCGCAATGGTAGTGTATGGATTCTTAACTTATGAAAATGGAAAGGTTATGATTCCAAACAAAGAATTGATGGGAAAATTTGCCGATATGCTCAGAAAAGAGTCTTCTCTGGGGTATGTATACCGATTGGCAAAAGCGTCTGATCGTATGCTTAAAGCCACATTGGCTGGAGATACTGATACGATGGCGGAAATTCTGGAACTTGCACATGATACAGAAGTTCCTCTGTTATGCTACAATAATGAAACAGAACTGACAGCTGTTGTGAATCTTGTTTATCTGGCGGCAAGAGATTCTTACCATGTAGAACGGGAGGATAAGTCCGGTATTGGGTATGTGGACTTTATTTTTTATCCTGCAAAAGAACAGGATGCAGATTGTATTATTCTGGAATTGAAGGTGGATCATACACCTGACGAAGCAATCCGGCAGATCAAAGATAAGAAATATGCCTTACGTTTCAAAGGAAAACTGGGTGAAGAACCGAAATATACAGGAAGGATTCTTGCTGTTGGTATCAGTTATGACAGGCAGCAGAAGAAACATTCCTGTAAAGTGGAAATATTGGATAAGTAAAACAGTATTTGATTTGGAACCGGTTCTGCCAGAAGAATTACTCCTAAGGGAATGGTGCAAATCTATTCGTATGAAATCAGGCTGGAAAAAACGGAATCAGATGTAGAATTTACATGAAATTCACCAAAATTTGAATTTTCCTCTTGTCACAATACACAACAGGTGATATTCTAAAGTTGTTGACCGGCTGATGAGATATCGGTTGACAGTTCCAGTAGGATGCTGCCATACGGTTGTATGGCAAATATCTTTAATAATGTAAAAGGAGAAAAGCAATGAAAAAAATCATTTCCTTACTTCTCACTCTGATGCTGGCTGCATCTCTGTGTGCATGCGGCGGTTCAGATACTCCCGCAGATAACAGTTCAGAGGAGAAAGGCGCAGAAACTGCTGCAACAGAAGCAGAGGGTGCTGTAGACTATTCCAAAGTTAAAATTGGTTTTATCTGTCTGCACGATGAAAATTCTACTTATGACCTGAACTTTATCAATGGTGCCAAGGAAGCATGTGACAAGCTTGGTGTTGAGTATGTTCTGAAGACCAATGTTCCTGAAGGTCAGGAATGCTATGAGACGGCAGCAGATCTGGCTGATGCAGGCTGTACTATTGTTTTTGCGGATTCTTTCGGTCATGAAGATTTCATGATTGAAGCTGCAAAAGAATATCCGGATGTTGAATTCTGCCACGCTACCGGTACAAAGGCTCATACAGAAGGTCTTGCAAACTTCCATAATGCATTTGCATCAATTTACGAAGGTCGTTATCTGGCAGGTATCGCAGCTGGTATGAAGCTGAATGAAATGATTGAAGCAGGTACAATTAAAGAGGACGAAGCAAAGATTGGTTATGTCGGCGCATTTACTTATGCAGAAGTTATTTCCGGTTATACTTCTTTCTTCCTGGGTGCCCGTTCTGTATGCCCTACTGCTACCATGGATGTTACCTTTACAGGTTCCTGGTATGATGAAACTGCTGAAAAAGAAGGTGCGAATAAGCTGATCGACGGCGGCTGCAAGCTGATTTCCCAGCATGCTGACTCCATGGGTGCACCCACGGCATGTGAGAATGCAGGCATTCCCAATGTTTCCTACAACGGAAGCACAGCAAATGCATGCCCCAATACATTCCTTGTTTCATCCAGAATTGACTGGGCTCCTTATTTTGAGTATATTATGACATGTCAGGCAACGGGTGAAGCAATTGCTGTTGACTACACCGGTGATATTGCTACAGGTTCTGTAGTTCTGACTGATCTGGGTTCAGCTGTGGCAGAAGGTACAGCAGAAGCAATCGAAAAAGCCAAGGCTGATCTGCAGGCAGGAACACTTCAGGTATTCGATACCGAAACATTTACTGTAGATGGCAAGAAACTGGATTCCTACATGGCTGACGTTGATACCGATCCCAATTATGAAGGTGATCATGAAGCAATCGTTGACGGACATTTTGCAGAATCTGCAGAAGGATTCCGTTCCGCTCCTTACTTCAACCTGAATATTGATGGCATCACATTACTGGATCAGAAGTTCTGATTAAGATAAGATTAAGACCCGGAAAGGCGGCTGCGGCATCTGCCGCACCACCTTTCTTTTGAAGAATCATTTCAGGAACAACGAAACACAGCAGATTCTGTTCTGCTGTGTTTCGTTGTTCCTGAAAATAGAAGTGTTTTCATACAAAAGTTGAGAGGAGAAAATCATTGGCAGAGAAGATTGCAGCAGTGACATTGAAAAATGTTACGAAAACTTTTGGAAAGGTAGTTGCCAACGATAAAGTCAGTCTGAGCATTTACAAAGGAGAGGTTCTGGCACTGCTGGGTGAAAACGGAAGCGGTAAAACCACCCTGATGAATATGCTGTCCGGTATTTATTTTCCGGATGAAGGACAGATTTTTATTGATGGCAGGGAAGTTGTCATTGCTTCGCCAAAGGATGCTTTTTCATATGGCATTGGCATGGTGCATCAGCATTTTAAACTGGTTGATGTATTGACAGCAACAGAAAATATTATTCTCGGCATGGAAGGCAGACTGAATATCAAAGAGGCTTCCGCCAGAATCAGAGAAATCTGTGACCGTTACGGTTTTGATGTAGATCCGGATCAGAAAATCTACGATATGTCTGTTTCACAGAAGCAGACGGTTGAAATTGTAAAAGTGCTTTACAGAGGCGCTGACATTCTGATTCTGGATGAGCCCACAGCCGTGCTGACTCCTCAGGAGACTGAAAAGCTGTTTTCTGTTCTCCGCAATATGAGAGAGGATGGCAAGGCGATTGTTATTATTACACATAAGATGCATGAGGTGGAAGAAATTTCAGACCGTGTGGTGGTACTTCGAAAGGGCTGCTACATCGGTGAAATGATGACAAAGGACACCAATGCGGCTGAGATGACCAATATGATGGTAGGACACAGCATTACTCTGAATATTGAGCGGCCGGAACCGGTGAATCCGAAGCCGCGTATTGAAGTAAAGGGGCTGACAATCAGGTCAGGAGACGGTATTGTAAAACTGAAGGACATCAGTTTTACCGCAAACAGCGGTGAAATTCTTGGAATTGCCGGTATTTCCGGCTGCGGACAGAAAGAACTTCTGGAAGCCATCGCTGGTTTGCAGAAGGTGGAGAGCGGGTCCATTACTTACATTGAAGATGACGGCAGCACGGATGAACTGCTGGGCAAAGACCCCAGAAAGATTGCAGAAATGGGCGTTGCCCTTTCTTTCGTGCCGGAGGATCGTCTTGGCATGGGTCTGGTGGGCAACATGGACCTGACCGATAATATGATGCTCCGTTCTTTCCGGAAAGGCCATTCATTCTTTACAGATCGGAAAAGTCCCAGAAAACTGGCTGAAAATGTGGTGAAAAAACTGGGTGTTGTGACACCGGATCTTTCTACCCCTGTCCGCAGACTTTCCGGCGGAAACGTTCAGAAAGTGCTTGTGGGCCGTGAGATTGCTTCGGCGCCTACCGTACTGCTGACAGCATATGCAGTCCGTGGTCTGGATATCAATTCTTCCTATACGATTTATGATCTGATCAATGAGCAGAAAAAAGCCGGTGTGGCGGTTATTTTTGTCGGAGAGGATCTGGATGTTCTGCTGGAACTGTCTGACCGGATTCTGGTTCTCTGCGGCGGCGAGGTCAGCGGCATTGTGGAAGGGAAAAATGCGGATAAAAATGAAGTTGGTATGATGATGACAAAGATCGGAGGTAAAAAGAATGAATAACAGAAATCAGGAGCCTCTGTTCCATATTTCCAAAAGGGATGCGCTTCCCTGGCAGAAAGCCTGGGCAATCCGCGGCGCTGCAATTCTGGCAGCACTGATCGTCTGCGGCGTGATTACCATGATCACAACAGGAGACAATCCGATTTCCATTTATAAAACAATCTTTCAGGGAGCTTTTGGTTCCGCGAGAAAGACCTGGGTTACCTGTCAGAATATCAGTATTCTGTTGATCATTTCCCTGGCTCTGACACCTGCATTCAAGATGCGGTTCTGGAACATTGGCGGGGAAGGTCAGGTGCTGATGGGCGGACTTGCTGCTGCTGCATGCATGATCTGTCTGGGCGATAAAGTTCCCGGCGCGCTTCTGATTGTGTTGATGGTTGTTTCCAGTCTGGCAGCAGGTGCCATCTGGGGACTGATTCCTGCTCTTTTTAAGGCAAAATGGAATACCAATGAAACGCTGGCGACACTGATGATGAACTATATTGCCATTCAGCTTGTTGCGTATTACATCATCAAATGGGAGGTCCCCAAAGGTTCCGGCAAGATTGGTATCATTAATCAGAATACCAATGCCGGATGGCTTCCGCAGTTATTCGGCATGAAATATCTGCTTCCGATCGTGGTGGCAGCGGCGGTAACAGTGTTGCTCTATGTGTATCTGAATTACAGTAAGCAGGGATATGAAATTTCCGTAGTCGGTGAAAGTGAGAATACGGCCCGGTATGTGGGGATTAAGGTGGAAACGGTCATTATCCGGACCATGCTGATTTCCGGTGCCCTCTGCGGTCTGGCCGGTCTGCTGCTGGTGGGCGGCATCAATCATACCATTACAACGACCATTGCCGACGGACAGGGCTTTACCGCTGTTATGGTATCCTGGATGGCGAAATTCAATCCTTTCGCCATGATCTTTACCAGCTTCCTGATCATTCTGCTGGGCCGCGGTGCCGGTGAAATTTCCACGGCTTTTGGTTTGAATCAGTCCTTTGCTGATATTATCACAGGTATTATCCTGTTCTTTATCATCGGATGTGAGTTCTTTATCACCTATAAAATCAGTTTTCGTAAAAAAGCAGGAAAGGAGGATGATATCTGATGTTTGATATTGTGTCATTTATTCCCCGTGCAGTCAGTCAGGGAATTCCGCTTCTCTACGGCAGTACCGGAGAGATTCTGACGGAAAAAACCGGAAACCTGAATCTGGGTATTCCCGGTGTTATGTACGTGGGTGCCATCAGTGGCGTAATCGGATCATTTTTCTATGAACAGAGCGGAAATATGAACGGATTTCTTGCCATTGCAATTCCCATGCTGTGTTGTCTTGCAGGTTCTTTTCTCATGGGACTCCTGTACTGCTTCCTGACCGTTTCCCTTCGGGCCAATCAGAATGTAACCGGTCTGGCGATGACTACTTTTGGTATTGGTTTCGGTAATTTCTTCGGTGGATCACTGATCAAGCTGACCAATAGTGATGTTCCTTCCATTGCACTTTCAAAAACAAGTGCATATTTCAGCAAATCGCTGCCGATTGCCGGCAGTACCGGCGCATTCGGAAAGATTTTCCTTTCCTATGGTTTCCTGGCTTATCTGGCAATTGTGATTGCGCTGAGTGCTTCCTACGTACTGAATCACACGAGAGTCGGCCTGCATCTTCGTTCCGTGGGAGAAAGTCCTTCCACAGCCGATGCGGCAGGCATCAATGTAACTCTTTATAAATACGGAGCAACCTGCATCGGATGTATGATCGCCGGTCTTGGCGGACTTTACTATGTTATGGATTATGCCAGCGGGGTATGGTCCAATGATGCATTCGGTGACCGCGGATGGCTGGCAATCGCACTGGTAATCTTCACCATCTGGAGACCCACCACAAGTATTTTTGCATCCATTCTTTTTGGCGGTCTGTATATTCTGTATCTGTTCATCCCTTCCGGTATGGACCACATGGAAGTGAAAGAACTTTACAAGATGATTCCGTATATTGTAACACTGGTTGTACTGGTGATCACAAGCATGCGAAACAAACGGGAGAATCAGCCCCCTGCTTCTCTCGGCCTGCCGTACTTCAGGGAAGAAAGATAGCAAAGTGAAGATTAATATGAGCAGAAAAGTTCTTATGCAGATAAATGATTCCTGGTTCTGAATGGGATTATGCTTCTCATAAGTAAAATGTACTCGCGAAGATTCTATAAAGAAGTCATCAGAGATTAACCGGCTGGAGCAAAGATTTATATTCTTTGACCAGCCGGTTCTCTATTGTGGCTGCGTAAAATCACCAGTATATGAATGGAACCGTCAATTCCTGTGGAGTCATTCCTCCGTGGGTTGCTTTCATAAAGTTCAGATAGCTGCGGTTGGGGAAAAGTGTCAGTGGTGTTTTGGCTATCGCAATGTAGTCGCCGAGCATTTCTTCCAGGCGTGGATGAACAGGTTCGGGACCAAACAGATGCTGCTCCAGGGCCTGTCTGCGGGTATAAAGGGTATAGGCATCGCCGATTGTTTCTTTCCATCGGAGAAGGAATTCATCCCGCCTGTTCTCTTTCAGAAAAAGATTCAGTGCACGGGGTTCGATGGAAGGTTTTCTGAGCAGACAGTCTTCCAGTTCAGGATAATCCTCCAGACACAGACTTTCCACATCAATAAAGCCGTGATCAGCAGTCAGCAGAAAAAGTGTTTCCGGGCACTGCATGGACAGCACCTCCAATCCGGCATCCGCATCCTCCAGCCATCGTGTTACCTGCAAAGATTCACATCCCTCTCCATGAAGAAAATGATCCGGTTCATTCAGGTAGGCATAGATAAAGTGCGGTCCTTTTTCAGAACAGATCTGCAGGATACAGTCTGACACCTCGGGAATAGTCCCTGCGCAGATATCACCGTTTTCCGAGACTGTAAAAGCAGGGATTCCTTTATCATGCCGGATTTTCCGGGTAATCTTCTGAACGTAAAGTTCCGTATTCCCGATGTGGACGGAAGATGCAGGTTTTCCGTTGTCCAGCGTGTTGGGGTAAAGGGCCACATTGTTCTGTATCGGCGGCCAGAAAATACTCCAGCCCAGCCAGCCGCTCTGGGAAGGAAATAGACCTGTTTCCAGTGCTGTTGCAGCAGCTGCAGTTGTGGGTGGAAAAACCGAGGATAGAGTTCCCTTCAGATGACGGCGCAGGAAAGAATTTTCACCAAGATGACGGTGCAGTATGTTGGTGCCTAATCCGTCGAGCAGTATAAGCACAATATTCCGGGGAGCCTGCTGCAGCAGAAGATCCGCTTCCGGAAGAGTCGGATTGTTGCCCGGACAATCGTAGTGAGTCAGGATAGAGTTGGCTAAAGCGGTGACAGACCTGTTCCAATCGGGCCGGTAAAAAAGTTCCATAAATATCTCCCTTCTGTTATCAGATACACTTTCTATATGGATACAAACATTTCAACGTTGATACAGCATTTCAGCATTGATACAAACATTTCAATATTGCTGCAGACTATTCAACCTGTAAATCAGCAGACAGGAAATATTATACATTATCCCGATAAAGTTTACAATCATGACTATCTGAAATCACAAAAAATGCATAGAAATTAACGCCTTTTATAGATAATATATATAAAAGGGCACTTTTGCAGGCGAAAATAAATTGGACTCATTTTGTCAGTAATGATAAGATTGGATAAGATAAAACATTATTAAATCTAATGGTCTGAAGGAAGATATATGAAAATTCGTCTGGAACATATCAGTAAAGTTTTTAAGAATACAATTGCAGTAAATGATATGTCTTTTACTGTTGAGGATGGAGAGATGATCTGTCTGCTTGGTCCGTCCGGCTGTGGAAAAAGTACTACGCTTTCCATGGTGGCGGGTCTGGAGCAGCCCACCGGGGGAGAGATTTATTTTGATGATAAACCCATGTCCAATGTGGAAGCGGAGGACCGGGACATTGGTATGGTTTTTCAGAATTATGCCCTGTACCCCCATATGAACGTGGCAGATAACATTATGTTTCCGCTTAAGATGCGCTATATGCCGAAAAAAGAGCGGATTAAGAAGATGAAAGCCTTTGCGGAAATGATGCAGATCACCGATCTGCTGAACAGGAAGCCGGCTCAGCTCTCAGGCGGGCAGCAGCAGCGGGTGGCTATTGCCCGTGCCTTGATTAAGGAACCTTCGATTCTGCTGCTGGACGAACCTTTTTCCAACCTGGATGCAAGGCTGCGCATTGAATTAAGGGACGATATTCGTGCTCTTCAGCAGAAGCTGGGGATTACCACGATTTTTGTAACTCACGATCAGGAAGAAGCCATGAGTATTTCCGACCGTATTCTGCTGATGAAACAGGGAGTCCTGCAGCAGTATTCCACGCCTCAGGAGATGTACCGCAGTCCGGCCAATCTTTTTGTCGCCGGTTTTCTGGGAAATCCGCCGATTAACCGGCTGCCGTGCCTGTATGAAAATGGCAGGCTGTCAATTTCAGGTATAACTGACTGGAAACTGGAAAAGCTGGATCCGATTCACTGCGGAGAAATTGGCAGAGAAGCTGTTCTTGGAATCCGGCCGGAAGATCTGGTGGTTGTTGATGACGATGAAACTTTTTGTGCCGGAATCAAAGCTATTCAGACGCTGGGCAGGGAAGTATATCTGAAACTGGAGCATAGCGGCCATACGCTTACTGCCTGTCTCAACTGGGATCATGACTATGCAGTCGGGGATACGTTAAAGCTGAAAGCCAGAAAATCCTATCTGTTCCCGTTTTCGGAATTTTAACCTGCGCAAGGAGAACCAATGAAGAAAAAACGTTTGATGTTTCTTGAGCCGATCCGCAACTGCAGACTTTTTAAATTCCTGCTGCGGTATAAGGCATGGCTGTATCTGTTTCCGGCGCTGCTGGTGCTGACAGTTTTTCAGATCTATCCCATTTTCAAATCATTTATGATGGGATTTTACATTAAATTTGATTATCTGAATGATATTGTATACGAATGGGGACTGGATAATTTTATCTATCTGTTCCACGATGCGGATTTTATTCTGGCCATTAAAAATACTCTGATTCTGGCATTTGTGGCGGCACCTTTGTCGATTCTGGTTTCTTTGATTTTTGCGGTACTGCTGGATTCTGACATCCATTTCCGCAAAATTTTCCAGAGTATCTATTTCCTGCCATTTGTTACATCCATGGTCGCTGTTTCTATTGTATGGGCATGGATGCTGAACAAGGATTATGGCCTGGTCAATGCGGTTCTCAAGCTTTTCGGTATCAGTAAGATCAACTGGCTGACCAACCCGGATATGACAATTCCCATACTTGTGGTATTGTGCATCTGGAAAGGCCTTGGATACCGGGTTATCATTTTTCTGGCCAGCCTGCAGGGGGCAGAGCAGCGCCACTATCAGGCGGCAAGGCTGGACGGAGCCGGAACCCTGAGGCGTTTCCGGTACATAACGGTGCCCATGCTTCGGCCCACCATTTTCTTTTTGTCTGTTACTACGATTATTGATGTATTTAAGACATTTGATGAAGTTTATATCATGTATGCGAATGAAGCCGGGCCGCTGAAAAGCGGTTTGACAATTGTATATTATATCTTCACAAAGTTTTACCGCCACTGGGAATTTGCATCAGCGGCTGCAGCAGCTTTTATACTTTTCCTGATTATACTGGCAATTACTTTATTTCAGTTTGCTGTTGTTAAACTGATGGCGGTACGTGAAGAAAGGAGAACCATCTGATGGGCAAACGTTTCGGGCAGAAATTTGTCAAAATTTCAACTTATACGATTCTGATTCTGGGAGCTGTGTTTATTCTGCTGCCTTTTATCTGGATGATTCTGACTTCGGTAAAACCTGACAGTGAAGTTCTGAAAATGCCTCCCCAGTGGATCCCTTCCAAAATCCAGTGGGAGAATTTTGCTGAAGCCTACCATGCAGTGCCCTTTTTCACTTACTTTAAAAACAGTGTTATTGTAACGGTATGTATCACGATCTGTGAACTGGCAACTACGGTTCTGGCAGCGTTTGCTTTCGCGCAGCTGGAGTTCCGAGGAAAAAATCTGCTTTTTATGCTGTTAATCGCTACCATGATGGTGCCTGGAGAAATTCTTGTGATACCGAATTTTGTCACATTGGCAAATATGGGATGGATTAATACTTACAAAGCCATGGTTGCCCCCTGGGCAACCAGTGTGTTCTCCATTTTTCTGCTGCGGCAGCAGTTTGCATCCATCCCGCAGTCTTACTACAAAGCTGCCAGGGTAGATGGATGTAAGGATCTGCGCTTTCTATTTACAGTGATGATTCCCATGTCGCGGCCTACGGTGGTATCAATAGCCCTGCTGAAAATTATCAACAGCTGGAATTCCTACCTGTGGCCGCTGATTGTGACCAATTCGAAAGAAATGCGTACGCTTCCGGTCGGACTGGCGTATTTTTCCACCGAAGCAGGTACAACCTACAATACTTTGATGGCTTTCTCTCTTATGATTATTTCACCGACGATCATCGTATACCTGTTTACACGGAAGTATATCATTCAGGGGGTCAGCAAGGCCGGTCTGAAGGGATAGCATGTTCCGCACCGGACCATATTTCAATAAATCCGGCAGAGAGGGATAGTTGTGCAGACTTTCTGTCGTGTTTTATACAATGCATTTTCAAGAGGAGGAATGATAATGAAAAAATTACTTGCACTGCTGCTGTCCGGCGTGATGGTTTTATCCATGATCGGATGCGGCAACACCCAGTCCAAAGAAACAACTGCCGGAGGTACCGAAGCTGCCGGAGAAACTGAGGAAACCAAGGCTGCTGCTGAACAGCCGGAGGAAGTGGAACTGACATTCTGGCACGCCATGAGCGGTGTCAACGAAGAAGCTATGCAGAAAATCACGGATGACTTTATGACGGAATATCCCTATATCAAAGTTACCCTTGTGAATCAGGGTGGATATCTGGATCTGTTCGATAAACTGATGGCTTCTGCAAAAGCGGATCAGCTGCCCAATATGTCGCAGGTTTACTCCAACCGTCTGTCCTGGTACGTGGATAAGGGGCTGACGCTTGATCTGAATCCTTATATTAATGATCCCGAAATCGGTCTGACAGAGGAAGACAAAGCAGATTTCCCTGAAATGTTCATGAACGACTGTATCTGGGGCGACGCTCAGTATGCAATGCCTTTCAATAAGAGCCAGATGGTTCTCTACTACAATGAAGGTATGCTGAAGGAAGCTGGTGTTGAAGTTCCCACAACATGGGATGAATGGGCTGCAGCTGCCGAAAAACTGACAAAAGATACCGATGGCGACGGCGAACCGGATATCTACGGAATGGTATTTGCCAATAACCTGTCCACCGATATTGCTCCCTGGTTAAAACAGGCCGGCGGTGCAACCATGAATGAAGAAACCAATGAACTGTATTTTGATACTCCTGAAACGAAGGAAGCTGTTGAATTCCTGAACAGCATGTTCCAGAATAAGACAGCCCGTTTTGCCGGAGAGGATCAGAATGCCAATATCCCCGTTCAGCAGGGACGTGCTGCCATGTGCGTTGCATCCACTTCTGCTCTGCCTTATATTGAGTCCGGCACAGAAGAAGGTATCACCATCAATGCGGCAGCTCTGCCTTCCTACAAAACAGATGATCAGCTGTACTACGGAACCAATGTAGCAGCTTTCAATGTGGGTTCTGATGCACAGAAGGAAGCAGTCTGGCTGTATCTGAAATTCCTGACCAGCACAGAAAATACTGCTTATTTCGCATCTCAGACCGGTTACATTCCAGTTCGTAAATCCGCTCAGAATGATCCTGTTTTTGCAGCAGTTCTCGCAGAAAAACCGATCAAACAGCTGAGCTTTGACTGCATGGACCGCGGTTTCCAGGGCACCAGAAATATCGGCGGTATCAACGCGCTGGATGCACTGGGCGATCAGCTTGACCTGGTATTCGCAGGCGAAAAAGATATTGATACTGCACTGAAAGATGCTCAGGCCAATGGTGAAAAAGCAATGGAGGAAGCGAGAAATAATTAATTCATATCTGTTCATATCCGATATGGACGGTACCCTGCTTGGTCCGGATGGAAAAATCAGCGAAACAAGTGTAAAACTGCTGCGCGAACTGATCAGGCAGGGACTGCATTTTACGGTGGCAACAGCCCGTACACCGGTTTCCGCTCTGGCATTGCTGAAGGAAATTCCGATCAGCGACCCCATGATTCTCATGAACGGAGCTCTGATTTATGATCCGCAGAGCAGAAACTTTCTGCAGGCAGTGGAACTGGGGCAGGATGCAATGGAACGGATTGCCTGTGCAGAAAAAAATACCGGTGCACAAGGTATATTCTTTTCTGTCAGGAATGGAATCCTTCATATTCATTCGGGAGACGTTGACAATTCCATATGGAATGAATCTTTTGATCTGACACAGGTGGCCCACGAAAAAGCGATCTGCCCGGATATCCATCAGGACAATACGGAGACTTTGCAGGGGTCAGTTGTAGTCTACGGTCTTTACGCGGACAACAAACCGGAACAGCTGGAACTGCTCTATCAGGAACTGAAAAGCTGTTCCGGTCTGACACTCGACTATTACAAAGACAGATACTCAGAAAACCGCTGGTGTCTGGAGATCTTCAGTTCAGCCGCATCAAAAGGGAAAGCGCTTCGGACAATCAAAGAGCAGTTAAGCAAAGAACAGTTATTCGAAAATCAGACAAGCCAGGCGGAGCCGGAAATCTTACTGATTGGCTTTGGAGACAGCTGGAATGATCTTCCTCTGTTTGAGGTTTGTGATGAGGCGTATGCTGTTGCAAATGCCTCCGAAGATTTGAAAGTTTTGGCGAAATCCGTCATCCCCGGCAATGCCGAAGACGGTGTTGCCCAATTTATCAGAGAATGGTGGGAAAATCATGAAAAAAATTCTTCTGGTCAGCCACTGTATGCTGAATACAGCTGCTAAAGTAAAAAGCTACAAAAAAGATGAACGGGCCGCCGAGGAAGCTCTGCGCCGTGAAGTGATAAAAAAGGCCATAGATCATGAGATCCAGTTTCTTCAGCTTCCCTGTCCGGAGTATCTTCAGTATGGATACAACCGCTGGGGGCATACCTTTGAGCAGTTCGACAACATTTTTTTCCGTCAAAGATGCAGGGAAATGCTGGAACCTGTTATACAGCAGCTGGAAGAATATCTGGTTCATCCGGAAGAATTTGAAATACTGGGTGTACTGGGTATCGACGGAAGTCCCAGCTGTGGTGTAAAATATACCTGCAGCGCCGATTGGGGCGGAGAATTCAGCGGCAGAGATGTCAGCAGGGTGCTTGACTCCTGTTCACTGAAAGAAGCAGGCGGAGTAATGATATGTGTATTGAAGGAAATGCTGGAAGAAAAAAATATACAGCTGAGAATGGAAGGCCTTTTCGCAGCAGAACCTGATCGTGCCATGGCCATGATTGACGATTCGGAATAATACAACATGACCTTTTGACCATTGGATCATAACATTTATGCGGAGTGGTATCATAACAGCTCCTCACTGCCGATTATCACATCAGCAGCGGGGAGTTTTTTGATTTCCGGCATGTGTTGGAGACTTTATCGGGGAATAAGTCAGTTTAAATGACAATCAGTGGATATTAATCCTTTGCTGTGATAAAATGGTGATGAGAATCACGATTGAGGAGGAAATCTGGAGGAGTAACAGTTTTGAATATAATTGATAAAAACATTGACGGAGGAAAAGCCTTCGACTGGGGCAGGACATCTGCAGATTATGCGAAATTCAGGGATATCTATCCGGAGGAATTTTACTGTAAGATTACAGACCGCAATTTATGTATAAATGGTCAGAAAGTACTTGATGTGGGTACCGGTACAGGTGTTCTTCCAAGAAATATGTATCATTATGGCGTCAAATGGACAGGCACGAACAGGCTGTATCCGGGTTTCACAGGATGCTTGCACCCGATGGGAGTATTCTTGTGCTGTATATGGCATGGCTGCCTTATGAGGACAGAATTGCAGGAGCCAGCGAACAACTTGTGCTGAAATACAGTCCCGAATGGAGCGGTGCGGGAGAAACCATGCATCCAATATTTATACCGGAGTGTTATCATGAGAAATTTGACCTGGTCTATCATGAGGAATTTCCGCTATGGGTGCATTTTACCCGTGAAAGCTGGAATGGAAGAATGAAAGCCTGCCGGGGGATCGGTGCTTCGCTTACAGAAGAAGAAATCACCGGATGGGAACAGGAACACAGAAAATTGCTTGCAGATATTGCGCCTGCTGAATTTGACATTCTGCATTATGGGGCCATTGCTGAACTAAGGAGGAATTGAGCATGGGAGAATTAGCAAAGCTGCCGAATATAGGCAAAACAGTTGAAGATCAGCTGATACAGGTAGGGATTACTACTATTGATGAATTAAAACAGGCTGGTGCCAAATCAGCATGGCTGAAGATTCAGGAGATTGATGAATCGGCCTGTATCCATCGTTTGCTCGCACTGGAAGGAGCAATAGAGGGAGTAAAGAAAACGATGCTGTCAGATGAAGTGAAAGCTGATCTGAAAGAGTTTTATCAGTTGCACAAGAAATAAAGAACGCTTGTACAGTTTCTGCAGCCATCAGGCGGGCTGCCCCCCCTGGTCCTGCCGACCGACAGCAACAGCGGGTTGCTTGCCGGAATCGAGATACAGGGTTAGAATGGAATTATATCATTTTGGGAACGTGAAACGCGGAGAAATCCGTTTATATCATGGGGTCAAAAAATTCAAATTCAGGAGAAACAGGTATGAAAACACAGGATGTACTTAAACAGCTGCGTGAAAATAATAATCTTACGCAGGATCAGATGGCGGAGCGCGTGATGGTAACCAGACAGGCAGTCAGCCGCTGGGAACTTGTCGGTCATATGCCGAATCCGGATAATCTGAAAGAGGAAGAGCGGCGTACACAATATGATTCATATCTTTCACAGCTGAAACACTGGAGAAAACAATGATTATTTTAATTACCGGTGCTTCTCATACAGGCAAGACTGTGTTGGCACAAAGGCTGCTTGAAAAATATAAATATCCATATCTGTCGATTGACCATTTGAAGATGGGACTGATTCGCAGCGGTCACACGGATCTTACTCCTGTGAGTGCCGACGATGAACTGACGGAATACTTGTGGCCTGTTGTGCGTGAAATGATTAAAACAGCTATAGAAAACAAACAAAACCTTATTGTTGAGGGGTGTTATATTCCGTTTGATTGGAAAAAGGATTTTTCAGAAGAATATCTTGATGATATAAGATACTGCTGCCTTGTTATGAGCGAGAACTATATAAGAAATCATTTTCATGACATAAAGGCTTATGCAAATGCCATTGAAAATCGCCTGGATGATGAGTATTGTACTCTGGAAAGTGTCTTGGAAGATAATATGCAGGTCCTGAAACTTGCTCAGAAAAACAACGTAAACTATGTGCTCATTGATGATGAGTATAGAATAGACATTGATTGTCCCCAAACACTTCTTTTTGTCCCGTGCCGCCGGAATTGAAATCTCAGTTGTATAGTGATAAAATGATGGGGACAGAAGCCGGCTTCATGCTTTACGGGAGTACCGGAGCCGGACAAGGTATTTAAGGAGGCTTTTTATGGTAAAAATTATCTCTGACAGCACCTGTGATTTATCAAAAGAATTAATTGAAAAATACGAAATCAGTATTCTTCCGCTGCATGTCATCCTGGGAGAGGATGAATACAAAGACGGAATTAATATCACACCGGATGAGATTTACCGGTGGTCGGATGAACACAAAGCGACACCCAAAACATCTGCTCCCTCCATTACGGATGCCATGGAGCTGATGCAGACATGCGGAGCAGACGGCAGTGAGATCATCTGCTTTTCCATTTCCGGGCAGATGTCGACTTCTGCCAACGTCATGAGAATGGCTGCCGCAGAGCTGGATATGGAAAGCCGGGTGTCTGTAATCGACTCCGCCAATCTGTCTACCGGTGTGGGGCTTCTGGTCATTGAAGCTGCTGTTATGGCACAGAAAGGCTGTTCATCCAGAGAAATCACAGAACATATCGAAACTCTGAAACCATTTGTAAGAGCCAGCTTTGTAGTTGATACACTGACTTACCTGTACCGCGGCGGGCGATGCGGCGGATTGACTGCTCTGGCAGGCGGCGCATTGAAAATCCATCCGCAGATCGTGGTGGAAAACGGCGGCATGAAACCGGATAAAAAGTATCGCGGCAAAATCTCTCATGTCATATTGAATTACGTACAGCATCTGGAGCCTCAGCTTCGGAATGCCAGACGTGACCGGGTATTTATCACCCATTCCGGCTGTGATGATGAGATTATCAAAAAAGTATATGATTATCTGGAAGGCCTGAATTTATTTGATGAAATACTTGTTACAAGAGCCGGTGGTGTCATTTCCAGCCACTGCGGCCCCGGAACTCTGGGGGTGCTGTTTATAGGCGCAGAGGACTTGTCCGGCGCAGAAAAATGAGAGATTTTTTGGATTTGAAAGATTCACAGGGAGGAAGCAGATTTTTGCACGAAGGAGTAGAGGAATATGGGATTTTTCTTTGGCAGCGGATTATTTGAAGTTATTTTTTTTGTAATGTTTATTGCGGTATTTGGGGTGATTATCGTAAATTTCATAAGGGGTGTGGGAGAATGGAACAAAAACAACCATTCTCCAAGACTGACGGTTGAAGCTACGGTGGTATCGAAACGGCTGGAGGTATCGCACCATCAGCATGGGAATGCCGGAGATGAAACAGGTGCCCATGGATATACCACAACCTCGTCTACTGCATACTATGTGACATTTCAGGTGGAGAGCGGTGACAGAATGGAATTTCATGTAAACGGCAGTGAATATGGAATGCTGGTGGAAGGGGATCGCGGAAAGCTGAATTTCCAGGGAAGCAGATATCTGGGATTTGTGAGAGCGTAGACAAGAGAGCATATCAGCGGATTATTTTGAGAGAAGGACAATGGTAACAGTTCATGAAATCAGAGGTACTTGAGAATCTTCGCAGTGGCTTTGAAACGGCATATGTGAACAGTGCAGTTTCATCGAACCTGGCGTATAAACCACAATTTGTGTCGAATAATTATCTGGAAGGGAAAAAGGTTCTGTCTTCCATAGAAGATGAGCTGCTTTCCTGTGACCGGTTTCAGATCAGTGTTGCTTTTATTACCATGGGCGGTATCACACCGCTTCTGCAGACGCTGAAAGAGCTGGAACAGGCCGGGATACCAGGTGAGATTCTGACGACCAATTATCTTGCATTCAGTGAGCCGCGGGCACTTAAGAAGCTCCATGAGCTTAAAAATATTACGATCAGAATGTATGATGTGGAGGCTGCCGGTGAGGGGTTTCACACAAAGGGCTATATTTTTAAGAAAGATGAAATCTACAGGATCATCATTGGCAGTTCCAATATTACAAGTGCCGCTCTCACAAGCAGCAGAGAATGGAATACAAAGCTGGTGTCTGCTGAACAGGGGGAAATGGCAGAGCAGATTCTTGCTGAATACAGACAGCTCTGGTCATCGAAGTATGCGCTCAGGTATGAGGATTTTATTGAGCAGTATTCTGAGCAGTACAGGATCAGGAAGCACCAGCGGGAAATTGCAAAGGAAGGGAATATCATTTCTCTTGAGAAATACAGGCTGCAGCCCAATTCCATGCAGGTGGGTTTTATCACCAGTCTGAGGAAGATACTGGCGCTTGGAGAAAAACGGGCGCTTCTGATTTCTGCTACAGGTACGGGGAAAACATTTGCTTCTGCATTTGCCATGCGGGAACTAAGGTTTAAGCGCGTACTTTTTTTGGTTCACAGAAATCAATTGGCCAGGCAGGCGAAGCGTTCTTACGAGCGGGTTTTTGGTAAAACGGTAACCATGGGAATCGTAGGAGCCGGACAGTATGATTATGACGCAGATTATGTATTCGCAACAAGGGATACGCTGTGCAGGGAGGAGCATCTTCATCATTATAAACCGGAGGATTTTGACTGTATTGTGCTGGATGAGGCTCACCACAGTGCGTCAGATACCTACCAGCGTATCATGAATTATTTCGAACCGAAGCTCTGGCTGGGCATGACGGCTACACCGGACAAGAGGGACGATGATATAGAAGGCCGGAATATCTATGCGATTTTTCATTATCAGATCGCATATGAGATCCGGCTTCAGCAGGCTATGGAAGAAGACATGCTGTGTCCGTTTCATTATTTTGGCATCAGCGATCTTTCCATGATTGATGACCGGAAGAGTAAAGGCAGGAAGCTTTCAAAACAGGATTTCAATCTTCTGGTCAGTGATGAACGTGTAAAACACATTATTCGGCAGGCATCCTATTTTGGCTACAGCGGTGACAGAGTGAAAGGGCTTGTATTCTGCAGCAGAATTGAAGAGTCAAAAGAACTTTCTGATAAATTCAACAGGGTGATGAATCCTGATACCGGAAAATATTACAGGACGACAGCGTTGAATGGGGACGCTTCGGAAGCGGAGCGTGCAGAGGCTTTTGAGCGTCTGGCTATGGATGAGGAGGAAGGGTCAGAGGACAGACAGCCTCTGGATTATATTTTTTCTGTGGAAATCCTGAATGAAGGTGTGGATATTGTGGAAGTAAATCAGGTTATTATGCTGAGACCCACCGAGTCACCAATCGTATTTATACAGCAGCTTGGCCGCGGGCTTCGTAAGGCTGAGGGCAAAGAATATGTGGTTGTTCTGGATTTTATCGGAAATTATGAGAAAAATTTTATGATTCCCATTGCATTATCAGGAGACCGTACGTATAACCAGGATACGATCCGCAAATATGTGATCAGCGGAAACAGCACAATTCCCGGGGCGTCTACGGTTCATTTTGATGCGGTTGCAAAAGAGAAAATTTTCAGGTCCATTGATAAGATTCGCGGAATGAAGGCAATCATACGAAACAGTTATACATCGCTTAAAAATCGGTTGGGACGGATTCCTTATCTGATGGATTTTTACGAAAACGGAGAGATCGATCCGCTGGTTATCATCCGGGAATATAAAACATATCAGAATTTTCTGTGTATTATGGAACCTGAAATCTATCAGGGGAAGATGACGGATCAGGAAAATCTTACGCTGGAATATCTTTCCAGAACAGTCCTGAGCGGTGTTCGCCCATACGAGCTTGAGATTCTGAAACGATTATTTGCAAGGGAGGAGATTTCACTGGAAGAACTGGCGGCAGAACTGCAGGAAATTTATTTATCTGCTTTTGATGAATCATCTCTTGAAGATGCAATCCGGGTTCTGGAAGGACGTTTTGTCAGCAAAGAGGAAGAATACAGGAAATATAAAAGTATTGATATTCTGGAGGATCATGAGTCCCGGTTGATACGGAGAATGGCCAGCTATGCGAAACGTCTGCAGCATCTGGAATTTAACCATCAGATAGAGGATCTTGTTTCAGTGGGACTGAGCAGATATCAGGATAAATACGGGGCCTGCCGGACATCAGAGAGCCGTTTTGTCCTGTATGAAAAATATACAAGGCGTGATGTGAGTCTGTTAATGAATTGCGGCAGAGATCTGTCATCTACGATGTACGGAATGAAGCGGATCGGAGATGATGTGTTTATCTTTATTACATATCATAAGGTTGGAGCAGAAAGCGAGGATAAGCAGTATGCAGAAGGAAAACCCGATTATGCGGATGCATTTACAGACAGCATGACGTTCAGATGGGATTCTCAGATCGGCAAGGGGCCGGAAAGCAGTTATATGCAGGATGTTACCGGTGCGAAGAGAAAACATCTTCTGGTAAAGAAAAGTGATGCGGAAACAGGCTTTTATTATATGGGGACTTTTGATATTACAGATGTCAAAGGCGCTAAGAAAATGGATAATAACGGAAAATTGAAGGATATCACAAAGGTCACAATAAAAATGCATCATGCTGTGCGCGATGATTTGCTGAGATATCTGGAAAGCAATTTATCAACGGAGGAACAGAAAGCAGGATGAAAACAGTAAGAGTAGTTGCCGCCATTATGCGGGATGGAAACAAAATATATGCAACCCAGAGGGGGTACGGAGAATTTAAAGGCGGCTGGGAGTTTCCCGGTGGAAAGATTGAACCGGGAGAAACACCGGAGGATGCACTGGTTCGCGAAATCAGAGAAGAACTGGCGACAGATATCAGAGTTGGAGAGCTGCTCCATACGATTGAATATGATTATGAAACCTTTCATCTTTCCATGGATTGTTTCTGGTGTACCATTGTGGGCGGGAATCTGACGCTTCTGGAAGCAGAAGATGCAAAATGGCTGACAAAGGATACACTGAGAAGTGTGGAATGGCTGCCGGCGGACCTGGAATTGATTGACAGGATAGAAGCGGTTCTGGGGTAAAATCGGAGGCGAGCCTTATTTTTGATACTTTCGTGACCGTAGAGAGATAAATGAGAATTAATGTAAAAAATTTACAAATACATGATTTTAGAGGAAAAGATATGAATTTACCACAGTTTTTAAGCGAAGTGGATCGGCTGACCGATGCATTGTCTCATGATGATTTAGCAGAATTTATACATGAATCTGCCAGAATTCTGCCGGAGAGTCAGCGGGACAGTTTTGTGGATATGCTTCGATCAGCAGGCTCGCATTCTGATTCGGATGCGGATATGGATATGGCAGGCCGGCAGCGTACAGATAAAAGAAATGAATCTGCAGATACTGCAAAACTGGTTGAAGAGATTCGGGTAAAACTGATTGAGATCAATGAAGGAGAACGGTGTCTGGACAGCGAATACAATGAAGAATGGGATGACTGGTATAACAGTGATGTACCGGAGGTGCTGTTTCATGACCCGGATGGTGTCCTGACCGATGTTAATCAGGCGATGGAACTGATTCATCGGTGTGTGGATACGGAAGCTTACAGGGAAGGCTGTGAACTGGCTGAAATACTGTCAGTGCTGGAGATTACGGCGGAAGGAGATTACGATGGTTCTGTTTTGACTATGTTTGAACTGTATTTGAATAATCTGCTGCATTACGATTTCAAACATTTTCTCAGGGAATGTCTGTATCTTACGTATATGGGAACTTCACTGGAAGACAGACCCGACGAACTGTTTTGCATGATGGGAAATTTCGGATATTATGATATTTGCCTGGAGGATATTCTGCAGACAGGAAATAAGGAACTGCCGGAGTTTGATCAGTTTCTTCCGTTATGGATTTCCTATCTTGGTCAGAGAAGGGGAAAGTCTGCTGAAAGATTTCTGAAAGAAGCGCAGTCGATGCTGCAGGATGAAGATGCTCTGCTGGATAACGCCAGAAAATTTGCAGATGTGCATCCGTCGCTGTATGAACAGTTTCTCCGGATGAAGATGGATTCCGGTGAGGATGAAAAGATGCTTGCCATTGGCATGGAAGCAATTGAAAAAATCCCCAGATCTTTCAGGGTCAGAAGCGATGTGGCGCTGCTTGCAGGTACATATGCCTCCAGACTGAAAGATGACCACATGGCTGAAAAATGCTGGCTGGAAGCATTTCGTTCAGACTCTTCAGTGACTAATTATTTACGGATTCGTTTTCTGGCAAAAGACTGGTCATGTTACGCTGATGAAGTGAGAATGATCTATGAGCAGGTCTATAATGATACGAAAAGTAAAAACAGAGGTACATATTATGACAGGGATTCACAAAGTGAGAATCTGCTGGGAAAAAATGATTACTGTATCATGATGTTTTTTGACGGCCGGTTTGATCGGGTACTGAAGGTGGGAATGAATGAGAAAAATGCCCTTGGCTGGTCCTCGACATTTATGAAGCAGGGACTGGCTCTGTCTCTTCTGCTGCTTTATCAGGATGAACTGGACGGGAATCTGCCGAAAGGACTTCGTGATATGCTGGCGCGGGCAATCTCGGCATGTAAATTTGATGCGGGGGAGTATTATAAGGGGACAGAACATCAATTATCAGACAATACGCAGGAAATTTTCCAGGATCTGTTTAATCAATGGAAGAACAGCGTACAGATTCCGGCTAAGGTGCGGGATGCATGGCTTGACAGAATTGACCGCTGGATTGCGCTCAGAGTGGACGGAATTATGGAGAACAATCGAAGAAACTATTACGGAGAATGTGCCTCTTTCATAGCAGCATTGGGTGAGGTGCAGGAATCAACAGGTGAAATTCAGGCTAAATTAAGGATAATGGAGCATTACAGGAGTGAATACTCCAGAAGAAGGGCATTTCATCAGGAACTTCGTAATTATGGGATGAGATAGCCGGGAAACAGGAGGAAAGAATCATGAGTGAGAATCTGATTATCGGAATTGCAGGCGGATCAGGAAGCGGAAAGACGACGCTGACCAATCAGATTGCGGCGCAGTTCAGTGACAATGTAACGGTTATTAAACATGATAATTATTATAAAGCGCATGATGATATGGATTATGATGAGCGCTCACGTCTGAATTATGATCATCCCAATGCATTTGATACGGATCTGATGATTGAACATCTGAAAGCGTTGAAAAAGGGTGAAAGTATTGAGTGTCCTGTTTACGATTACACGATACACAATCGCAGCAAAAATACGATTACCATTGTGCCGAACAAAGTAATTATTGTAGAGGGAATTCTGATTTTTGAAAACAAAGAGCTGTGCAAACTCATGGATATCCGGATTTTTGTTGACACTGATGCCGATCTGCGGATTATCCGCAGGATTCAGAGAGATGTTATGGAACGCGCCAGAAGTCTGGAGTCTGTGATCAGCCAGTATATTGAAACGGTTAAACCCATGCATGAGCAGTATGTGGAGCCGAGCAAACGGAATGCCAATATCATTGTTCCGGAGGGCGGTTACAATCAGGCAGCTATGGAGATGATCCGCAATCATATCAGAATCTATCTGGAAAAGAATGTGTGATGGATAATGATGTGTGGCTGACAGATTGTGTGCCTCCGAAGTACCTGAAGATTTCGGGACAGGCTGTTTAAAAAACAGGAACTGCCTGCCCCGCACAATTTATGAAAGCTCAGCTTCGGAAATTCGATTTTTGTACCAGTAAAATGATTTTTTCGGGATGCGTCGGAGAGTTCCATTTCCCTCATCATCTTTATCGACATAGACAAGGCCGTAGCGCTTGGACATTTCTCCGGTTGTTGCGCTTACCAGGTCGATACATCCCCAGACGGTATATCCGATGATATCTGCGCCATCTTCTTCGATAGCCTGAATCATGGCCTGAATATGGGAATCAAGGTAATCAATACGATAGTCATCGTTGATTTGACCGTTTTTATCCATATGGTCGATTGCACCCAGCCCGTTTTCCACTACGAAAAGAGGCTTCTGATACCGGTCATACAGGTCATTCAGAGTAATTCGGAAACCCAGCGGATCGATGGGCCAGCCCCACTGGCTGCATGTAAGATACGGATTTTTTGCGGAGGTGAAGACATTTCCGCCGGAAGTTTCCCCTGCTTTGTCTGCCCGGACGCATCGGCTGTTATAGTAGGAAAGTGCAATGAAGTCTGCAGTGTTTTCTTTTAAGATTATTTTATCTTCCGGCAGGATGTCCAGTACAATTCCCTGCTGTTCCAGAAATTTTTCTGCGTAGGAGGGATAGGTGCCTCGTACCTGTACATCTGTAAAGAAATAGCTTTCCCGGTCTTTTTTCCGGCTTTCCCACACATCTTCGGGGTTACAGCTGTAAGGATATACGCTTCCTGCTGCCAGCATGCAGCCAACCTGAAAGTCGGGACTGATTGCATGAGCGAGATTTACAGCCAGTGCAGATGCCACCAGCTCATGGTGGGCTGCCTGGTATTTGACCTGCAATGGATTTTCCCCTTCTTCAAATCGGATTCCTGCTCCCATAAACGGCAGATGCATCAGCATGTTGATCTCATTGAATGTGATCCAGTAACGCACTTTTCCTTTAAAGCGGCGGAATACGGTGTCGCAGTAATGGAGATAGCAGTCTATTACTTTTCTGTTTCTCCAGGAACCGTATTTTTCTGCAAGTACCAGAGGAATATCAAAATGACACAGGGTTACGACCGGCTCAATATGATATTTCAGAAGCTCATCAATAAAATCTTCGTAGAATTTAAGACCGGCCTCATTTGCCTTCTCTTCTTCCCCCGTGGGGAAAATTCTGGACCATGAAAAGGAAAAGCGATAGCATTTGAATCCCATTTCCGCCAGAAGAGCAATGTCTTCTTTATAATGTCCATAAGTATCTGTGGCTTCCCGACCGGGATACTGAGATGCCTCCGGAAGACTGCGGTAATCCATTGTACCGTTCATTACTGCCATACGGTTCTCACCGTGGGGAATTACATCCACAATGCCCATGCCCCGTCCGTTTTTCTGCCAGCCGCCTTCTGACTGGTTTGCGGCTGTGGCTCCGCCCCATAAAAAGTCTTTTCGCATATTGAATCCTTTCCTGCGTTGATGCAAAGTCTGCCTGAATACAGTTCATATACTTTTTGTATCTTTTTCTGCATTCAGGCAATTTTTTCTGTTTCCGGGTTATCACTGTTTACCGGATATTCAGCAATACCTCGCCGGGATTGACTGATTTCTTCCCGGTGGCAGTTACATCGTTGAAATCGTCAGAATCGGTGACGATTACCGGTGTTACAGTGGAATATCCTTCTTTAAGTATCAGTTCAATATCAAATTCCAGGAGTTTCTGTCCTTTTTTCACCTGATCGCCTTCTTTTACAAGCGGATGAAAACCATTTCCGTTAAGCTGTACGGTATCCATTCCCACATGGATCAGTAATTCCACTCCGTCTGCGGTATTGATTCCGATTGCGTGTCCTGTGGGGAAAAATGCAGAGACAGTTCCGTCTGCCGGAGCGTAAACCACACCTTCCTCAGGGAGAATTGCAGCTCCCTTTCCCAGAATTCCGGAAGAGAATGCTTCATCCTTTACTTCGGATAAAGGGATGACTGTTCCTTTTATCGGACTGGAAACAACCATTTTGTCTTTCAGACTCCGGGGGCTGTCAGCGTTTTTGGTGTCAACGGCTGTATTTTCCAGCTGTGCCTGTGCAGGTGCTGACTCTGGTGTTGATGCAGGCGCTGATACCGCTTTTGGCTTGTCGTTGTAGAAAATCATGGTCAGTACAAAGCCCAGGATCATGGAGATTGCGATACCAGCAAAAGCGATGATGATATTTCCCATGGTTCCGTCAGGATTCATCATGTTGGGCAGTTCGAAAATACCCATTCCGCCAAGTATGAATTTGCGGAAATTGAAATGACCGTAGAAGGCACCGCCGATTCCGCCGGCAATGCAGCTTATGATAAAAGGTTTTTTCAGAGGAAGCAGCATGCCGTAAATCGCCGGTTCAGTTACTCCGAAAATACCGGAAATAAAGTTGGGAATTGCCATTTCCCTGATGGTTTTATCTTTTGTTTTGAAAAACATTGCAAGTACAACTCCGGATGTGGCAAAAGTACAGGCAAAAAACGGCATCATGACATTATCGTAGCCCAGTGTCATGACATTGTTGATGTAAACAGGGATGAATCCCCAGTGCATACCGAAGATAACCAGAATCTGCCATGTAAGTCCTACGATTCCTCCTGCCAGCAGAGGACTGATTCCTCTTACAGCCAGAGTAAATTCAGAAATCAATGTGGAGCCGAAAGTTGCAATCGGTCCGAGTAAAAGAACGGATACAGGCAAAGTGACCAGCAAAGTAAGCATGGGCACAAAGAAAAATTTAATCAGATCAGGAATAAATCTGCTGAAAAACTTTTCACATTTTGAAGCAAACCATACTGCCAGAACGACCGGGATAACGGTTCCCGTATAATCTACGGAAATAACCGGAATTCCAAAGAAATCGATATATACAGGAGAGGCAAACATCGTACCTTCGAAAAGCGTGAATGCAGCATCTCCTGCTGCGGATAATGCGCTGGACTGAATGGACGGATAGCACATTGCTGCTCCGATTGCAAGACCCAGCATTGGTTTCAGTCTGAATTTTTTTGCTGCTGTGTAGCCGAGGAACAGCGGCAGGAAATTAAAAAGCGCGTCTCCGGCTGCGTTGATAATCATATAGCCGCCGCAGTCTGCGGAATACAGTCCCAGAGTTACCAGTAAAGTATTCAGCCCCTTGATCATACCGCAGGCGGCCATAATTCCGAGAATGGGCTGGAAAATACCGGATACCACATCGATTGCCCGGTCAAGAAGCTTCCCTGATTTCTGTTCTTCATTTCGTGAAGTTTCTTCTTTTAGATTAAGAAGTTTCATCACATCTTCAAAAACCTCCGGTACATGATTTCCGATTACCACCTGATACTGACCGGCGCTTTTCATCACAGTAACGACACCGTCCATATTTTTCAGAATTTCATCCTTCGCTTTACTTTCGTCCTTCAGTGTAAAACGCAGCCGTGTAATACAGTGAACGAGTCCGATGACATTTTCTTTTCCGCCGACATTTTTTACAATATCTTCTGCCAGCGCATGATATTTACCCATTTGTTTTCCTCCTTGTTTTCTTCCCGGTTCGATACCGGATTTTTTTCTATCGTTGACAATGGGGAATATATCATCTCCTTTCCGGCAAAACAATCATTTCAAAAGCCGCAGGACCGATGTTTCAGACTAACAGAAAAAGAACCGCTGTTTTTGTAACAACGGTTCAAAATACCTTATTTTTTGGATTAAAAATTGTTTTCAGTCTTCATTCAGCTTATTATAATCCTGATTCCAGATCAGATTCATGTGGTTCAGCATTTCCAGAGAGGATTTTGCATGCTCTTCATATCGTTCGGCAAGCAGCAGTGAAAAGAAAATGTCTATTACATAATTAACGCCTGCAAAGGAAGAAACCACATCCAGACTTAGAAGAGAATCACGATTGGGGATTTCTACCACATCGTGGCACCAGTGTTTCATTTCTTCATTATGCGGGCCGAGAATTCCTACAATACGGCTTCTGGTTGCTTCTCTGAGATACTGTGCCATCCGGATGACGGAACGGTTTGCTCCGGTAAAGCTGATCAGAAACGCAATGCCTTTTTTGTTTCTTTTTGCAGACAGATAATGGGCATTGATGCTTTCATGGGCAGAGCTTTCGATTCCGAGAGTTTCAAATTTAAATGCTGCTGCCTGTGCCAGAATATAGGCAATTCCCACCCCGTAAAGGTCGATGCATTCGGCTGTTCGGAGTATATTCATAATTCTGAGTATACAGTTTTTATCCAGTGAAATCCGGGTGTTTGTCACCGCTTTATCATAAAGAACCGGCAGAGTTTTTATGATGTCTTCATAAGAACTTTCTCCGGTAATCGGCTCATTGACCAGTAAATCGCTGATCCGTTTTTTCTGGTTTACTTCTGCTACCAGTTTGATTCGGAATTCATGGTAACCGCTCAGCCCCAGTTTCTGGCTGAGACGTACAACAGTTGCCTTGCTGGTAAAAGCCCTCTTTGCCAGTTCATCGGCGGACATTTCGGGTACTTTATCCAGATTTGCCAGAATAAATTGTGCAAGATCTTTTTCGTGATTTGTGAAATCTTTTGCATTTCTGAGTTTTTCCAGAAGCATACTTCTCTGTTCCCCTCCAATCGCTTTATCATTTCTTTGTTTCTGCAGATGTTATCATAACTATAGCATTTCTATAAAACGGACACAATCCCCTATAAAATGCATATTTCAGAAGGCAGTGGATTGTTCTATAATGGATCTGCAGTTGTATTGGACAGCAAACAGGAAATGAAAGGGGTTGGATATCATAAAAATCGTAATCATTCACGGGCAGAGCCATGAGGGCAGTACCTGTATGGTGGCGAGAGAACTTGCTGATAAGGTGGGCGGTGAAGTCCGGGAGTTTTTTCTGCCCCGTGATTTTGACCGGCCCTGCAGGGGATGCTATACCTGTTTTTCAACGGATTTGTCCAGGTGTCCTCATTATAAAGAACTGGAACCGCTGGAAAAGGCGATTCTTGATGCGGATCTTCTGATACTGGAAAGCCCGGTGTATGTGTACCATGCTTCGGGTCAGATGATGAGTTTTCTGGATCATTTCGGAACCTGGTGGGTGGTTCACAGACCCGTTCCGGAAATGAGTGCAAAACAGGCGGTTGCAATCAGTACGGCAGCCGGCGGCGGCATGAAAAGTACCGTAAAGGATATGGCGGACAGTCTTGAGATGTGGGGCATTCATAAGGTATACAGGCTTGGCGTGGGCGTACAGGCAGCCCGGCCTGACCAGATTTCTGACAAAATCATGAATAAGATTCACAGGAAAACGGACAGACTGGCCGACCGGATCAGGAATCATGCAGGCAGCCGGGGGTATAACGGACGGGCGAAAAAGTGGTTTTATCTGATGCGTTTTGCTCATAAACATTTTCCGCCGGCAGAACCGGATTTCGGATATTGGGACGAGAAAGGCTGGCATGGAAAAAAACGGCCGTGGAATTAAAGAAGATATCCATATTTCAGCATATGCTGCAGAGGCAGGTTTTATTGATTCATGAAAAAAGAAGACTGGAAGGGCATAAATAGATAAAAACAATAAAACCCCTGAATCTATAGATTTTTTGAATTTGACTAAAAAATTGTATCATGTTATCCTCTTGTTAAAGCAATTTGCACAAAAGAGAAGAGGAGTACGAACATGAAAAACACGAAAGTTTCAATCACGGCATTCTGTGGAGTAGCAGTAGCAATGAACATTGTATTGGGTATTATTACAGCAGCGCTGGGGATTCCGCTTTATCTGGATACTCTGGGAACTGTACTGTCAGCAGCGCTATTCGGTCCGGTTCCGGGTATAATTGTCGGAGCACTCAGCAACATTATCACAGGATTGATTTACAGTGTGTCGGATATCCCGTTCTGCCTTGTTAATATGGCAGTTGGTCTTGTGGTTGGTCTGGCAGCAAAGAAGTTCAGATTCACGTTCCCGGTTGCACTGATCTGCGGTCTTGCGCTCAGCATCATTTGCCCTGCCATCGGAACCCCCATCGGTATTTTTGTATACGGCGGTCTCAGCGGCAATTTCACAGACGTACTTGTCATGTCACTGGTACAGGGCGGACAGTCCATCTTCAGTGCATCCTTTATTGTTAAGATCGCTTCCAATTTCATTGATAAGGTTGGTACATGTCTGATTGCATTTTTCTTAATCAAGGCAATGCCGCCCCGCTTTTTGGCTCTTTTCGGGAAAGATGAAGCATAACGAATGATCAGAATTGAAAATTTAATTCACAAATATGATTTCTGGGAATCAGATAACAGAAAGATTAAGAAAACAGTTCTGGACGGAGTATCTTTTGATATTCCGTCTGGTCAGTTTCTGGCCATTCTGGGGCCGAATGGCTGCGGTAAGTCAACGCTTGCCAGGCATCTGAATGCTTTGCTGCTTCCCGATGAGGGAACTGTCTGGATTGATGGAAAGAATACGGCTGATCAGCAGGCTTTGTGGGATATCAGAGAAGCGGTGGGGATGGTTTTCCAGAACCCGGATAATCAGATTATAGGGACAACTGTTGAAGAAGATGTGGCATTCGGGCCGGAAAACAGGTGCGTTTCACCGGAGGAAATCCGGGCAAGGGTGGAAGAAAGCCTGAGTGCGGTGGGGCTGCTTCATAAAAGAAAAACCTCTCCATCCAGATTGTCCGGCGGCCAGAAGCAAAGGGTTGCGATTGCCGGCGTAAAGGCCTGTCAGGCTTCTTGTATCGTGTTTGATGAGCCTACTGCCATGCTGGATCCGGCTGCGCGCGGAAAAGTACTGGAACTGATTCGGTATCTGAATAAAGAGGCAGGGGTTACTACAATATTGATCACGCATCATATGGATGAGGTGGTTGATGCGGATTCCGTTCTGCTGATGGATCAGGGGCGTATTGTAAGACATGGGACTCCCGCTGATATTTTTTCGGATCTGGAACTGCTGAAAGCTGTGAAAATGGAAGCGCCGCAGATTACGGAGCTGGCAGACCGGATTCACAAAAGGGGATTTCCTGTCAGGATACCTGTGCTGCATGAAAAGGAACTGACAGATGCGGTTGTGTCTGCCTTTGCAAATGCTTTTCCGCCAGAATTGAATGCAGGGCATACAGGACAGGCTGGACAGAACAGGCAGAGAGGATGCATGGAAAAATCGTCTGAGGAAGCCATTTTCAGAGTTGAGCGGATCGGATACACGTATGGCACTGGAACTGTCAACGAGTGTAAAGCGCTGAAGGATATTTCTTTTGAGGTACATAAAGGGGAATGCATCGGGCTGATCGGGGCATCGGGCTCCGGAAAGACCACACTGATCAGGCATCTGAACGGACTGCTGAAAGCGGATACCGGTGAGATTTATTTCGAAAATCAGAATATTTATGACAGAAAGTACAATTTAACACAGCTGCGGAGAAAAGTTGGGCTGGTGTTTCAGTATCCGGAGAATCAGCTGTTTGGACGTACCGTACTGGATGATGTCTGTTACGGGCCCATGAATCTGGGGATGAGCAGAGCGGAAGCAGAACAGTCTGCAAAAACCTGTCTGGAACTTGTCGGCATTGATGAAAAGCATTATGCGTCCAGCCCTTTTGATCTGTCCGGCGGGGAAAAAAGGAAAGCTGCAATAGCCGGTGTTCTTGCCATGCATCCGAAGGTTCTGGTTCTTGATGAACCGGCAGCAGGGCTTGATCCGGCAACAAAACATAAGATTTTTGATATGCTGAACAGGTTGAAAACGGAATTGCAGATTGCAATCATACTGGTATCACACCATATGGAAGATGTGGCCGAATATACGGATAAAGTGCTTGTGCTGGAAAACGGAATGCTGGCTTTGAGCGGTACGCCGGAGGAGGTTTTTTTACATACGGAATACCTTCGTCGCATCGGTATCGGGATACCGCAGATTACAGATGCAACGGAGAAAATGATACAGAAGGGAATTCCCCTGCCGCATCCTGCAACCATGGTAAAGCAGGCTGAGGAATGGCTGATGTCTCTGTTTATGAAATCAAAGGGGGCAGAGGTACAATGAGAGAATTGACAATCGGACAGTATTATGCAGCTGATTCTCCGGTACATGCCCTTGATCCCAGGACAAAGCTGATGGCAGTACTGGTCTACATATTTGTACTGTTTATGGTGAAAGAACCGGTCTGGTATATACCGGTGTTTGTTATTTTACTGCTGCTGTACCGTTATGCGCGGATACCCTTTGGATATTTTCTCCGGGGAATCCGGGGCATTGTACTGCTGCTGTTTTTTACATTTGCCATGAGACTTATTGCGCTGATGATAACGGGAGCTTCGCTGTTGTCCTATACAACGACGCCCAAAGCGCTTGCTGACGGTCTGGAGAAAAGCCTGTCCTTTCTTGAAAAGTTTGGAGTTCCCATCCGTTCAATGGCGGTTATTGTCATGATTGCGTTCCGGTTCATTCCGGTTCTGACAGAGGAGACCAATATTCTGATTGAGGCGCAGAAAGCGAGAGGTGCGGAATTTGAAAACTGTTTCATCTGGAAAAAATGCAGGAATGTGTCCATGATTCTGCTTCCGCTGTTTTTGTCGGTCATAAGAAGATCAACAGATCTGGCTATGGCAATGGAAGCGCGGGGATATCGGGAAAATCATCCTGCCACCCGTATGAATCCGCTTGTATACAGCAGAGCGGACAAAATAACCTATGTGATTATTTTCAGCTATGGTGTAATTATGACGGCACTCATGTATACACAGGCGGCGGGATAAACGCTGAAGAAGTACTTTTTATAGATAATTCCTGCAGAGAACTGCAGATTTGGCAACAGTTTGATAAATTGTTATTATGAGGTCGGGGAACTGCCGCTTTCAGGCAATTCTCCGGCCTTCTCAGCTTTTGCAGAGAGAAATGCTGAAATTGAAAAAAGCAGTAATTTAGATGAGCAGAATGAATGGACGGAAAAACAATACAAACAGAAGCGCAATACAATCGTAGATATTATTTTCCTGCTGTGATAAAATGGTAATAGAAATACGCAATGGGGTTAATAAAAAGGAAATTAACAGGGAGGCGCTCATGTGCTGTCAGTTTTATTTTGATCATGATACAATGCGGGATATCAGGCGGATCGTGGATGCTGTGGAGTCCGGTATGGATGAACTGCGTCAGGGGGATATTCATCCGTCGGATACAGCAGCGGTTATATCCGGATCTGTGTCGGGAAAAGGCAGTTTGCTTCATGCAGGAAAGATGCAGTGGGGATTTCCGGGATTTGACGGGAAGCAGCTGCTGATCAATGCCCGCGCGGAGACGGCTGCTGAAAAAAGAACTTTCCGTGACAGTGTCAGACATTACAGATGTGTGATTCCGGCAAAACATTTTTATGAATGGGACCGGAACAAAACAAAGGTGACTTTCACCTGGAAAGAAAGTTCCTGTCTTTATTTTGCCGGGCTGTATATTCCGTGCTGCGGTGCAGAAAGCCGGATTAACCGTATGGAAAACTGCAGAGAAAATCGCAAAGAGAACAAAGCGTTCCGTTTCGTGATTCTGACCACGGCGGCAAATGATTCCATGAAACCGGTTCATGACCGGATGCCGCTGATTCTCCAGGAAAATCAGATCCGGGACTGGATTTTTGATGATGGAGTGACCGGGAAAATCCTGGGACAGGGATCGCCTGTGCTTGACAGATATCAGGAATATGAGCAGCTGTCGCTTTTCTGAATCAGGCGGCAGAGAGGAGATGGATTATTATGAAGTTTACAGAAGGATACTGGCTGCGCAGTGAGCGGGCCAACGGAAATTTTGCGGCGGAAGCTTTTTATGTGGATCCGATTCCGGGCGGGATGCGTATTGTGGCGCCCACCCGGAAGCTGGCAGGCAGAGGAGATGCCATGAATGTGGCAACGATTACTCTGGAGTTTACTGCATGTACGGAGAAGATTATATCCGTGAAGGCATGGCATTACGAAGGATATGAGGCCAATCTGCCGCAGTTTGAAAAAAAGGAAAGCCGGATCGATGTGTCCGTATCCATTACGGATGAAACCGCGGTTATGGATACCGGCGTTGTGAAAGTGATCGTGGACAGGAAGAACTTTTCCTATACTTTTGAGGCGGAAGGCAAAGTGCTGACCTCCTGCGGTTTCCGGAATCTGGGATATATGTGCTGGGACCGCCAGCCGAGTACCATGTTTGCGGAGGAAAATTATCTTTCCAGCCGTTATCAGCCCTATATGATGACGGAGCTGTCTCTGGCAGCGGGGGAAACCGTATACGGGTTTGGCGAACGTTTTACGGCTTTTGTAAAAAACGGTCAGACTGTGGATACATGGAATGAAGACGGCGGTACCTCATCTCAGATTGCATACAAGAGTATTCCTTTTTATATGACGAATCACGGATACGGCGTGCTGGTGGACAGCTCCGACAATGTTTCCTTCGAGGTTGCCAGTGAAAAGGTGGAATATGTGGGATTCTCGGTTCCGGGTGAATCGCTGTCCTACTATCTGTTCTACGGTCCTTCGCCGAAGGAAATTCTGAAAGGCTATACAGGTCTGACCGGACGCCCGGCTCTGCCGCCGGCATGGTCATTTGGCCTGTGGCTTTCCACATCCTTTACAACCAATTACAGCGAAGAAACTACGTCTTCCTTTATTGACGGAATGTTTGAGCGGGGAATTCCGCTGCGCGTATTCCATTTTGACTGCTACTGGATGAAGGCGCTTCACTGGTGTGATATGGAATGGGATCATGATCTGTTCCCCGATGTAAAAGGCATGCTTCAGAGATACCATGAAAAGAATCTGAAAATCTGTGTCTGGATCAATCCCTATATTGCCCAGGGAACGGAGCTTTTCAGGGAAGGTGCTGAGAAAGGATATTTCCTGAAGCGGGCAGATAGTCACGGAATCTGGCAGACGGACAACTGGCAGCCGGGAATGGCTCTGGTGGATTTCACCAATCCCGACGCGGCCGCCTGGTATACCGGAAATCTGCGCAGACTCCTTGACAGCGGTGTGGACTGTTTCAAAACGGATTTCGGCGAGAGAGTTCCTGTGGATGTGGTTTATGCAGATGGAAGCGATCCCCATGCCATGCATAATTACTATACATTTTTATACAACAGGACAGTTTTCAACCTTTTGCGTGAAGTGAAAGGGGAGGGGGAAGCCGTTCTGTTTGCCAGAAGTGCCACTGTGGGAGGGCAGCAGTTCCCGGTACACTGGGGCGGCGACTGCTTCGCCAATTATCCTTCCATGGCGGAAACACTGCGGGGCGGTCTGTCTTTTGCCATGAGCGGTTTCTCCTTCTGGAGTCATGATATCTCCGGATTTGAGAGCACGGCAACCCCCGATCTGTATAAACGATGGGCTGCATTCGGACTTTTGTCCTCTCACAGCAGACTTCACGGCTCCGAGAGCTACCGTGTACCGTGGCTGTTTGATGATGAAGCTTCCGAAGTGGTTGCTTTCTTTACAAAATTGAAATATCGTCTGATGCCTTATCTGTACGCAAAAGCGGTGGAAGCTCACGAAGAAGGCACCCCGCTGATGCGTCCCATGGTGTTTGAATTCATGGAAGATCCTGCGGTGCCTTATCTGGATATGCAGTATATGCTGGGTGAAGCGCTTCTGGTGGCGCCTGTGATGAGAGAGGATCACATTGCGCAGTATTATCTGCCTTCGGGCACGTGGACTCATCTTGTGTCTGAAGAGGTACGCCGCGGCGGCTGCTGGTATACGGATGAGTACGATTATTTTTCACTGCCGCTGTATGTGAAGGAAAATACTCTGCTGGCGATCGGCGGACGGGAAGACCGGCCCGACTATGATTATGCGGAAAATGTGCAGCTTCGGCTGTATCAGCCGGTGGAAGGAGAAGAGGCAGTATGCAGGATTCCCGACCAGAAAGGTAATATTGTGAATGTGATCCGAACCGTAAAGAACGGTGACAGAGTTACCGTTGTGCGGGAACAGTCCTCAGGTGAAATGTCTCTCGAAATTTACGTGGAAGACAGGGTAATGAAAGCATCTTTGGAAGCAGGAGCGGAAACGGTGACCGTTCAGCTGCCTGTGTAATTCCGGATTAAAATAACAGGAAGATTGTTTGCAAACGAATAAAAAAGCAGAAGAATGCTGAAATCAGCAACTTTCTGCTTTTTTGCAGGCGAATCTGTCTCTGCAGGTGCAGGACATTTGTTCGGTAGCCAATATATATCAAAGCACATTTTGGTAAAAGGAGACAGCAGTTGGCCTGGCAGTCGAAAAGCTGAACATACAGATCTGCATGTTGGTGTTCGTCAATGCAGTGCCGTAGACAAAACTGTCTGGTATAAGGAGGAAAAAAATGTACAATTCATTACTGTTGGAAACAGGGGGAGGTATTATTTCTCAGAGTCAGGTATCTCCTCAGCAGGGAGATGCCTGTGTTATGATCGGTATCGGCGGTACTGGTGTTGCGGCACTCCGCAAACTGAAAAAGGCGGTTTACCAGCATCTGGAACCGGATGAGCATACGGAAGATTCTGTTCCCAGGTATGATAAAATCCGTTTTCTGGCAATTGATACAGATACAAAGGATTGGGGGAAAAATGGGTCTGATATCAGTGAAATCAGCCCCAATGAACAGTTTTCCATTCATAAACCTAATCTGCAGCAGCTTCTGGTCAACACGGATCAGCTCCATAAAGAGGGGAATCTGGCATGGATGAATATGGATAATATCAATATGAAGGGAACAGAAGGAGCCGGCGGTGTACGTCAGGTAGGGCGTTACTGTTTGATTAAAAAAAGCAGCGAACTGAAAGCAAAAATTTCCGAACTGGTTGTCGGGGCGAAAGCAGCATCAGGAAAAAGTGAAGTTCATGTGCATATTTTTGCCGGAATTTCCGGCGGAACCGGTTCCGGATGTTTTATTGATGTCTGCTATATAGTTCGTGAGATTCTGAAAAATATGGCGGGACATGTATATGGATATTTCTTTCTTCCTGATATTCAGCTTTATCGGGAGGGAATCATCGGACAGGAAGTAATTAAAGAATATAATAAGCAGAATGGTTATGCGGCTTTCCGTGAACTGGATTATCTGATGAGCCTTCCGTCTTCTCATGAATATTTTGAGCAGAAGTATGGGAATTTTACAGTAAAATCCCAGTTGCCTCCTGTAGATCTCTGCCATCTGATTTCCGGTACGGACAGCAATGGTGTTGTCATTCCCAATGCTTACGATTACGGTTTAAATATTGTGGCCGATTATGTATTATCATATCTGTCAAAGGTTAATGCGGATGCCAATGATGACATCGGACTGACGATTGCGGGCCATTTGGCTAATGTTGCTATGGGGGTGAAAATGATCAAACCGAAGTACGGTGCGGAGAGAGGATATCATATTCTGGGAATTTCCAGTGCAGAACTTCCTCTGACACACATCGGCACCTATCTGGCTGCAAAGACCTATGATAAGATGCAGGTATCCCTGGAGCGCCATTCATCAGAAGAGATTCTGTTCAATGTGGCGGGTGCCATGGGCTATACGTTTGAGGGAATCCGGAAGCTGGTCATTGAAGGTGTTAATTTCAAACCCAGGTATAACATGGATGCAATTGGTGATCCGGGTGTTTTAAATGAGACTGAGAACAGCTGGGATAACGCGATTCCTGCCATAACGCAGCCGATTACGAACTGCTGTTCTGCGGCAGTCGGTGCCATGACAGCCAATGTCAAAGCGCAGACAACGGAATTGCAGAGCTACGATTTTACAAAAACAGAACAGATTGAGAATCCCACTTTTGCGGCGAAGCTGTTCAATCAGCTGATTATGTGTTGTAAAAGTGTAAACAGTGGTCCGACCATAGCGGCAGAACTGCTTCACAGTGATACATCCAAGGATCTGATGAATATTATGGATGGGATTATTGCGCAGGCCAATCTGGAACAGAACAATCTGCAGGCGAATCTGTCTCTGCGGGTGCAGGATATCTGTACAACAGCTCATACATATAACAAAGCACATATCGGTAAAAGGAGAAAGCTTCAGAAGTATCTGGATGCCCGCGATAATTATCTGAAATGTTCTCTGGGTATTGAAGTCTGCAAACGGGTAGTATTGATGTGCAGCAGTTTCAAGCTGATTATCAGCAATCTGTATGCTGATTATTTCAGTCCTTTATATAATATGCTCCACGACCTGAATGTTACGTTTCAGGCGAATCTTAAATGGCTGGATACCCCGGCAAATCTTATTAACCAGGATTATTGCTGGAGAATCTTTGAACTCGAGGACATCCGTGATACCCTGGATGAAACCGTTCTGAAACCACAGCAGATGGATGTGGAACATACGGAATTTGTGAATTATCTGATTGGCCATTTCAATGAATGGAAAGATCAGGACAGCTACCGGACCGGCAGGTGCATCAATAAATATATGATTGACCATTTCAGAACTGTTCTGACACAGTCAGTTGATCAGTTCCTGACTGTCATATTCAATGAACCGGATTTTGGAAAGCTGGCGGTTAAGATTCAGCGTCAGGTTTTTGATGAAGTAAGACGAAAAGCGGCACCGTTATTCTGGTTCTCACCGTATTTTCCGATTAACACTGCGAATACCTGTAAATACAGCATCATGTCGGTTCCCAGTGTATCGACGGTGATTGATTTTGTGACAAAGAATATCAGGGATGCGACTATGGTTGTTCGTAAATGCAATATTGGTGATCGGATTACATGTGTCAATTTTGTCAGCGGTATACCTTTATTTGCTTATCAGGGGCTTTATGAATTAAAGAGTGCCTATGATAATTCAAATGCAGCAGGTATGCATCTCCATGAGGTGGATATGAACTGGAAGAAGATTCTTCCCACGCCGATTCCCTACCGTTACAATCCCAGTGCCACCCAAAATGGAGAGGAAAAGGTGGCTCTTTACTATCAGGCTGTAGAAGAGAAAGTTGTATGCATTATTGATCCTGATAAACCCAGCGAATATGTAGTTCGCCTGATTCCGGATACAGCAGAAATGGTTTCCGGATACAGGAAGGATAATTATTTTCGCAAGGGTAATCTTCTTGAGGCAGATCTGAATCGGGATATCCAGAAGCTGAAGGGAGAGAGGGAAGCACTTCTTCCCAACGTTGTTCCCAGTGGCACATTTCTGCGTTTGCCGAACGATGGTTTTACAGATGCGGTTAATCCGGAAAATGATTATACCGAGCGTGTGCGTGTGGACTATTTTGTACGTTTTGACGGAATCCGGAAAGCGGCTGAGAAATCTTTGAAGTATCTGCAGAAGATCGATGACAAGATTGCAGAGATGGAAAGCTGGAAGAAGGAAAAGAAACTTTCCAGAAAGATGATTGAACGGTATATGTGTCTGTATGTCATCGGAAAGATTAAATATCACAACAATACCGTCAGAGAATTATTGAACTATCGATTCAAAGGATTTGATGAAGAGGTTACTCTGGCCAGTCCCAATATGGAATATCGCAGTTTCCGCAGATATCAGGCGTATCTGACATTGAATAAAATGGATCCGGAAGTATTGAAGGAACTGGATCGGGAACTGGAAGCGGAATTTGAAACACCTGTCAGAAGCTTTGGAGAGAAAGCATGGGAACTGATAGACGAACTGAGTGAGCAGGCATTGACGAATATTAAAATGAAGGCAGAGCCCTTAGCAGCGAAGGATGATATTCTGAATTTCTATCAAACATTAAAAGAAGCAGCAAAGGAGCTGGCTGAAATATTCCCGCGTGTCGATTCAGAGGTGAAAGAACTGAGAGAAAAACTGTCCAAACTGGAAGCAATCAGATAATGATGCAGTTTTTAGGAATCTAAAAATGCTGATCTGAGATCAAAGGAATCTCCCGGGATTTTTCACAGGAGGTCTTTTTCAAGTGCGTCCTGCCTTCCGGCAGAGGACAGGACGCAGATGCGTGTAAAGATATAAATCTTCAGTGTCCTGCTGCCGGAGGGCTTTTTTTACAGCTTGAGATTATAGATCACAGTAAGATTCAATTCAATCATACTCATCAAACCTGCGGAAAATGCGGTTTAGAACAGGATCTGCCAGGGCAGGCGGGTGATTTCTTCCTGTTTGATACCGAATTTTTCTACGCTGAGTTTATCGATTTCCTCGCAGAGAACGGCATAAGCACCGGGATAAACGGAGCCGGGACCGCCCTGGGTGATACAGGGGATGAAATACTGGTTTCCGCATTCCTCGCAGGCGCGGCGTGCGGCTCTGGCACAGTCTTCCCGTGTCCAGCCCTGGAAATCCATGGATTTGTTGTCGATATCTCCCATAAAACTGATTTTGCCGCCGTATTTTCTGATCAGCTCGGGTACGTTGTTGGATTCCATGCAGCCCTGCCAGATATCGATGCCCATTTCGATCATGTAGGGAACCAGCGTTGCTGCATAGCTGTCTGCGTGATGAATTACCAGTTCAACACCGTGGTCATGGTAATATTTGTAGATTTCCTTGTAAGCATCAAGGAAAAATTCAGCGAACATATCGGGACTCATAAAAGTGCTCAGTTCTCCGCCCCAGTCATCGTGATGGAAGATCGCATCGGGATGCAGATGAGAACAGATGCCGTCAGCCAGTTCCAGTTCCCATTCGGTGAGATATTTGATCAGATCGTGCATCTCATCCGGGTTGGTGATGTAATAAATCAGCGCATTCTGGATTTCACACAGATGATGGGACTGTTCGAACAGGCCGGGTGCAATGAAAGATGCCTTGTAGGTCTGAGTGCCGTCTACCGCATCGTACTGTGCTTTGAAGGTATCCCACTCCTCCTGGGAAAATTTCAGAGACGGTGCGTGAACATAGTCGCGCCAGTGTTCAATATCCTTTACAACGATCTTTTCCGGTGTATGTACCGGGAATGCGCCCGGGGTGCCGATGGGGAACGAATTGGTAACACCCCATGCATTTACCACATTTTCATCTCCGGGCTGGAGCAGTGAATTGGCATGCATCATGTACGGATGGAACATCAGCGTGATTGCTTCGTACTGATTAACAAAACGTTCCGGTTTTCCGCCGCGGATCACTTCCTGCATATTCTGTTTTGCTGTTAACATATAAAACCCCTCCTCTTTTATGAAACATTCAAAAACTGAATATTACAAAAATATATCTCTATTATATCGAATATTTGCCTGTTTGAAAATGATGAAAAATTATATAATTGTTACTGTTCAGAGCCAACCTCGAAAACACTGCGTGTTTCTGTTATTTCCCGGCAATGATAAACCATGTGGTGCCGTGTTTTTCGCCGTCATCCATCAGACGGTCGCCGCACCGGAGAATGTTGAAACCGTTTCGGCGCAGCAGTTCGCAGATCACTTCCGGGTCGTGGACGGTTTCCGTGATATTTTCCTCAAACTGAAATTCGCCGTTTTCAAATACCTTTGTTTTCAGGTTGACGATGCCCTGCTCGTTCTGGGAAACAGAGAATTTTGCCTTGATTTCATCGCTGAAATCAAGATCAATGGCTTCTTCAGGAGAAACTGTGTCTTCATTGAGAATATCGAAGATAAAATGGCCGCCTTCATTCAGGTAGCCGTATACATTTTTGAAAATCTGTTCCACGTCCTTTAGATCAATGATATGATTCAGTGCGTCGCCGGTGCAGGTCACCAGATCGAATTTCCGATCCGGCCGGTACTGGATCATATCTGCGATTTCGTAGTGGATTTCGGGGCTGCGTTCTTTAGCGATGGCGATCATGCCTTCGGAAAAGTCCATGCCGGAGGCTTCGATGCCGTTTTCATGCAGAATCTGGCATAAAATACCGGTTCCGCAGGCCAGATCCAGACTGGTACGGACTGTCAGATGATTCTGCTCGATCCATTTCAGCAGCTGCGGGCCGAAGGCTTCGGGAAAATAGTTCCATCCAAATTCATTGTATACTTTGCAAAATGCGTCGCTGTACATGTAAATCCTCCCATTCTGCGGGCGGTATATCAGCTGTATTGCTGTTTGACCGTTCGCTGGTATTGCAGTGTCAGACTTATTGGACACGTTCTTTCATTATGGTTTCAGTGTACCATATTTCCTGTGATTTCGGAACCGGTATCGATGATTTTGCTGATGGCAGGAAAATCCGGTTTTTCCTGTGACACGATGAGGAAAACAAAAAACTCCAGAATATTGTTGACCGCGTGGTTAATTAGTTGTAATATTAACCATACGGTCAATTTTTGCGCAATGAGATATGGCAGGAAATGAAATTACTGCTTTCGATATTTCAGGTAATACTATTTCGGAGGTGAATGGATGCGACAGGAAGAGAAGACAGAGCGTACGAGAAACCGGATTTTCGATGCTGCCATGAGAGAGTTCGGGACAAATGGGTATGCGGCTGGTTCCATCAATCATATCTGCAGGACCGGAATTAATAAAGGGCTGATCTATCATAATTTCAGGAATAAAGATGAACTCTATCTGGAATGTGTGGCGAAGAGCTGCCGGGAGCTGATTGACTATGTGATGGATTGCGGGGCTGTGGAAGGATTTGTGGCATATATGAGTGCCAGAAAAGAATTTTTCAGGAATCATGAGTCTGAGGCCTGTATTTTTCTGGAGGCGAGGACAAATCCGCCGCATCAGCTGGCGGAACGGATCGTAGAGATTTATGCGGAATTTGATCAGCTGAACCGGTCTGTGTTTGAGAAGGAATTATCAAAACATGAATTGAGAAATGGTGTGTCAAAGGAAGATGCGATGAACTATTTTTTTGAGATGCAGAAGCTGTACAACCTTGATTTTCTGAAAGGTGTTCAGGGGAAGATGTCACCCCATGATCAGCTTGAACTGCATGAACTGAATATTTACAAAATGTTTGATTTTATGCTGTATGGAATTGCAGAGGGAGGTAAAGAATCATGATAATGCATGTAATTCGCTGGATTGTAACTCTTTTGATTGCTTTTCTGGCCGGTAAAGCGGTCAGCAAAGCCAAGCTGCCGTCCATTCTGGGATGGCTGATTGCGGGAATGCTGCTGGGCCCCCATGCGGCGGGCCTTCTCCCGCAGAAGGTGATGGATCTGTCGTGGTACAAGGCAATCATCATGTGGATGCAGTGCGCATTCGGACTGATGCTGGGGACGGAACTGGTGTGGAAACGGATCCGGAGCTATGGAAAGGCTCTGGTTGTGACAACGCTGACTCAGTCGCTGGGCACATTTGCTCTGGTATCGCTGGCTTTTTTTGCTGTTTTTCAGATCGCCGGCGTTCCCGGCTATCTGGCCTTTGCCTTTGGCGGAATCGCTCTGGCCACGGCTCCTGCACCGGCGCTGTCCATTGTCAATGAATTTCATACAAAAGGGCCCGTGACCAATACGCTGCTCCCCATGGCGGTACTGGATGATATTGTGGGAATTGCCGTGTTTTTCACGGTCAATGCATGTATTGCCCGAACTGTGTCCGGCGGAAGCATTTCACTTGCACTGATTCCGGTGATGATTTTTCTCCCTGTTATTGTGGGCGCGGTGATCGGTGTCATTGCCGGGATGCTGTTAAGAAAAACGGCTGGAAAAGTCGGAAATCTTGCTGTTCTGATTGCGGGAATTACCGTAACAACGCTGGTGGGTTACTGGCTGAATACGGCGGTATTTACCAATATCACGCTGAATTACATGCTGCTGGGCGTTGCTTTTTCGGCTGCATTTTCCAATATGATCCCGGAGGAGAAGCTGAAAGCGGTTAATGAGGATATAAATCCCATTGTGGGAATCTGTCTGCTGGGGGCAATCGTGGATCTGGGAGCACCTCTCGATTACCATCTCATACTTGGTGCGGGATTGTATACGTTTATCTATATTGCAGTCAGAGCCTGCGGAAAATATTTTGGCGCCAGATCCGGTGCAAAGCTGATGAAGATGCCTGTGGCAGTTCAGAAATATCTGGGCTTTACGCTGCTGCCTCATTCCGGTGTATCTCTGGTATTTACCGGAATTGTCTGCGCAACGCTGGAAACGGGCGGGCAGTCGGAACTTGCTGTCATTGTTAAAGGTACGATCGCGGCGGCGGCTGTTATCAATGAATTGATTGCGGTGATTGCGGCCAAAAAAGGATTTGAAAAAGCAGGGGAAATTCAGAATACCGGAAAATAATCCCATCATAATCCTCCGTTTCGTTGGAAATCCAACATACTTTTGTCAATGGATAGATTAGAATAAAGGCATCTGTTCAGGGGAAATCCCCGATGATAAAATGTATTTGGAGGTATTATGATGGAGAATAGGATGTTTTGTTTTCAGTGTGAGCAGACCGCAGGATGTACGGGATGTACCGGGGCTGCGGGGGTGTGCGGGAAAAAAGCGGATACCGCAAAACTGCAGGATGATCTGACAGGTGCTCTGATCGGTCTTGCAGAAGCCCTGTGCGGAAAAGAAGAATTCATGACACGGCAGATGTACCGGGTCGTAATAAAAGGCTTATTTGCAACCCTTACCAATGTAAATTTTGATAATGAAGCACTTGCAGAACTGATTCGTCAGGTTCATGAACTGGCAGGAAAGATGGGCGGCACAGAAGATTATGATATGAATCTTCTCTGGAAGGCGGATGAGGATATCCGCTCCCTGAAATCCCTGATTCTGTTTGGAATCCGCGGTGTGGCGGCATATGCGTATCATGCGGAAGTTCTGGGATATTATGACGGGGATGTGGACCATTTTCTTTATAAAGCACTGTCTGCCGTAGCCATGAACGGAGGAATGGATGAACTGCTTCCCATCGTGATGGAAACGGGGGCAGTCAATCTGAAATGCATGGAGCTGCTGGACCGGGCCAACACGGAAACCTTCGGGACTCCGGCTCCCACAGAAGTTTCATTGACTGTTGAAAAAGGACCGTTTATTGTCATCACAGGTCATGATCTTTATGATCTGAAGGTGCTGCTGGAACAGACGGAAGGAAAGGGAATCAACATCTACACCCACGGTGAGATGCTGCCCGCCCACGCTTATCCGGAACTGAAGAAATATAAGCATTTAAAAGGGAATTTCGGAACCGCATGGCAGAATCAGCAGAAAGAATTTGCGGAGATTCCGGCGCCTGTTGTATTTACCACAAATTGCCTGATGCCGCCCAAAGCCAGCTACGCAGACCGCGTTTTTACTACAGAGGCGGTTGCTTATCCGGAGATGGTCCATATCGGTGAAGACAGAGATTTTACGCCGGTTATCGAAAAGGCCCTGCAGCTTGGCGGATACAGTGAAGATCAGCACAGAACGGGCATCAACGGCGGAACGAAGGTTGTGACAGGGTTCGGTCACGGAACCGTATTGTCTGTGGCAGACAAAGTGGTGGAGGCGGTAAAATCCGGTGCGATTAAACGTTTTTATCTGATCGGAGGCTGTGACGGCAGGAAGCCCGGCCGCGATTATTATACGGAGCTGGTAAAAAATACCCCGGAGGACAGCATCGTTCTTACGCTGGCCTGCGGAAAATACCGTTTTAATGATCTTGATCTGGGAACGATCGGAGGCCTTCCCAGGTTGATGGATATGGGACAGTGCAACGATGCGTACAGTGCGATCCGTGTGGCTGTGGCTCTGGCGGATGCTTTTGGATGTACCGTCAATGAACTGCCTCTGACCATCATTCTTTCCTGGTATGAGCAGAAAGCGGTCAGCATTCTGCTGACGCTGCTCCATCTGGGTATCAAAAATATCAAGCTGGGGCCTTCGCTTCCTGCCTTTGTGTCTCCCAATGTATTGAATTTCCTGGTGGAACAGTTCAATATTGCACCGGTTTCCACAGTGGAAAATGATTTAAGATAAACAGCTGCTACTCTACCGGTTTCGTTTCATCTGCGATATATTCGAAGAAATCGAAGTCTGCGTAATGAGCATGTTTTACCCGGTCTGCACAGGTGATTCCTACCATGGTTCCGGTGAATTCACCGTATTTACAGTATTCATCGGAAAAGCGGGTGGTATCGAATACCTTGCCGATGGTTTCATAGTGTTCGTTATCGTAGCTCCATTCAAACCAGGAGCAGCGTCCCTGTATGTTCAGTCGCAGATAAAGAGGTTTTTCCTCCACCGGAATCCGTGTGTTTAAAAATTCCGTTTTTTCTCCGTTTTCCAGCTGAATGATGGAGAGGGCGCTTTGTCCCAGGGTCTCACTGTAATATTTGCGCAGGTTGATGTAATTCATGTTGTCGTAGTACAGAATCAGACCTGCGCTGTGCTGGTGGATTTCCGGTTTGAATTCCATCCTGGTCGTGATGCGGGCGTAAACACTGGTCAGTTTTCGCGCCAGAATGCTGACTTTGTTCAAGGATGTTCTTGATTCCTGCCCGCGGATTCTGACAGAGCCGGGTCTTGCTTTTACATCGGCAAAGCGCTGGGGCATGATACGCGGTGCATAATAACATTTTCTCAGTTCACCTTCGTCGAAATCATCGAAATCGGGGATCTGAGGCATGGGAACCTCCGGGAGAGAGCTTTCCGGTACTTCTGTTTTTGCCAGATTGCTGCCGTCGGCCATGCGGAGCCATCCGTCTTCGGTCCAGGTCATCTTCTGGATTGCGGTTTCCCGGCCCAGCGTACAGCGAAGCTCCGGGGTAAAGGGACGGGCGCAGAGATGTACCAGATAAACCTCTCCGGTGGGAAGCTCCACGTAGCTTCCGTGTCCCGATTTCTGAAGAACAGAGTCGGGATTGTAATATTTCGGTTTCAGGTGATCGGGGTCATGGCGCTCATAGGAAACACCGGGAACGCTGGTGACGATGGGATTCATGGGATCCTTTTCATACGGTCCCCATACATTCCGCGAGCGTCCCATGGTTACACAGTGATTGTATCCGGTGCCGCCCTCCGCGCACATGATGTAATAGTATTCGCCCCGTTTGGTCAGGTGAGGTGCTTCAATACAGCCGCGGTCCGTGCCGCCGCGCCAGATTCTTCTGGGATATCCCACGATTTCCCTTTTTTCCGGGGAGTATTCCACCATACAGATGGAGCCGGGTTTTTCATATCCTTCCCGGGTTTCCCACTCCAGAGAAACGATATATTTTTTACCGTTGTCATCGTGGAGAATCGATGCATCAAAACCGGAAGAATGAAGATAAACCGGTTCGCTCCAGGGTCCTCTGATATCCTTCGCTGTGATAAGGAAATTATCCACATCGAAATAGCGGGCATTCATGGAATTCATGACACCGTAGACCACGTAAAACAGATCTTCTTCTTCGCAGTAGGTCAGGCACGGTGCCCAGATGCCTTTGGCGCTGGGCAGCTTTTTCAGATCCACCTGCTCATCATCCGTTAAAACATGTGTATATAATTCCCAGTTTTTCAGATCCTTTGAATGATAGATGGGGATTCCCGGAAACCACTCAAATGTGGATACGGCCAGATAGTAGTCATCGCCTTTTCGACAGATGCACGGATCCGGGTTGAATCCCGGAAGAATGGGGTTCTTGATCATGATTATTCCTCCTCTTTTTTTACGGGGAACCAGCCGAAATCAACGCATCGTCCGAAATCCCAGCTGTCCCAGCCGATCCAGCCGGCTTCATTTACTGTATCAATCAGCAGTTTATAGTTCCAGTAGAAATATCCGCTGCCTTTTTGCCATGCCTGAAGCTGAGCTTTGGCAACGGCACGGTAAATCTCTTTCTTTTCTTCTGCACTGAATTTTTCCGCTGCAGCACCGGTGTGGCCGTTTAAAACGGACTGGCCGCCTTTTGTATCGCAGCCGCAGGCCAGAGAATTGAACAGGCACCATTCTCCGCAGATTACAGGGAAGTAATTCTGCATTTCTTCGATGGCTTTTTCGTAATGTTCTTTCACATAAGCGATGTATCCTTCCACAGTCTGCTCGCAGCCCTGTGTTTCCGCCATCATCAGATACTGGTGGGTATCCAGCACCACACCTGTGTATTTTTCTTCCTGCATAAAATCCTTCCAGCTCATCAGTTCAAATCCGTCATGGAGAACAACGTATTTTTCCTCCGGCATAAATCTGCGGATCCGGTCGTATGCTTCCAGATAAAATTTTCTCAAAAATTCCAGCGTAATGGGACCTGAGCCTTCTGCCAGCGCTGCATCCACTGCCGGATACCGGTTGGGTACATCGAAGAGTTTCCACGTATTTTCCGTGATCGGCTCGTTGAGTACCTCGATGCCCCAGAGGCCTTTTCGTGTACCGTAGCGTTTGGCCAGTCGTTCCAGAACCGACAGAACAAACTCCACTTCTTCCGGGGACTGAGACCATTTACATACGCCGCAGATGCCGCCGTTGTCGAATCCGTTCTGGCTCAAGGGCGCCGTATGAAGGTCGATCAGAATCTGAAGGCCGTATTTTTCTGCCCAGTTAAAAGCTTTGTCCAGTTCTTCCATGCATCCGATAAACGGTTCTCTGTCTCCGAATATGAAATAGGGCACCGGTATCCGCACTGCTTCCATTCCCATGGCGCGGATTGTTACAAAATCCCGTTCCGTAATGTATTCCGCGCGGTGAATTTTTATCCTTGCCTCATAAACTTCCCTGGAAAGCTGCCTGGGAAGATAATATTCATCTTCTGCGGTCGTTCCTTCAAATAGAGCCGGGCTCATCCATTTTTCAAGCACCAGCCAGTTGCCAAGATTGACGCCTTTCACCTTTAATTGTTTTCCGGCGTTTAATTGTCTTTTTGTGCTGAATTGTTTTTCTTTGTTCAACTTGTTATGCCTCCTGTTTTGTGCTGCGTTTTTTCAGATCCTCAATAATTCCGTCAAATTCACTGTCCAGATGATAGAATTTCATAATGACCAGTCCGGTAATATAAACGACAATGGGAATCCATACGAAACAGATTTTAATGGATACAAGGGCGGATGCTGACTGAACAGCAGCTTCCCCCACGTAACCGCCGATTTCCAGAATCAGTCCCAGCAGAGCGGACCCCAGTCCGTTTCCGATTTTGTAGCCGAAGCTGCAGGCACTGTTGACCAGCCCCTCGGTCCGCACGCCGGTTTTCCACTCGCCGTAGTCAATGGTATCGGAAACCATGGCCCACATGGTTGCACCGCCGCAGGCATTGCCGATGCCCCGGATGACACTGGAAATCACGATCAGACTCATGGTGCCGCCGGAGAAGTTCAGGAGCAGCATGCCGATGATATCGAGGACGAGACCAAGAGCAAATACGTTTCGTTTTCCGTATTTTTTAACGATCATGGCGATAAAAAACATGGCAAGAATCTGTACTGTGTTGAAAATACCGTTGATGGTGCCCACCAGATTCCGGTCTCCCAGAATATCCTTTGCGTAATATACGGTCGCACCGCCGTTTACGGAATACATCAGGAAAAACAGAGCCAGCATGCCGGTCATCATGATCCAGTATTTGTTTTTGAATAATGCTTTAATACCTGTGGCGAAAGGAACATTTTCTGAACTGCCGTTTTCTGCGCCTGCCGGTTTTACACGTTCCTTTGTGCCGAAGAAATTGATCAGGAAAGCAGCGACTGCCAGAAGACCGAAGACGCAGAAGGTTTTCGTCCATGCAGGAGCGTTATCACCGAAATACTCTACCAGGGGAAGGGTGCAGGTATTGATGGTGAGGGTTCCTGCCGTCGCCAGCAGGTTGCGGAAGATGCTCAGAACAGATCTCTCATAGGGGTCCTGGGTCATCAAAGCATTCAACGCGGAGTAGGGAACATTGATTGCCGTGTAAATGACTGTGGAAACCAGGTTGTAGGTGATGAATACATATACCAGCTTAGGTGTGGCTGCCCATGTGGACGGCACGGAGAAGAGCAGAATTCCGGATACTGCAAACGGTACACACATGCGCAGCAGCCAGGGTCTTGCTTTTCCGAACCGGGATCTGGTTCTGTCTACGATAACGCCCATGATAATATCGCTGATTCCGTCAAAAAAACGGGATATCATCATGATGGTACCCACAGCCAGAGCACTGACGCCTGCGTAATCCGTGTAATAAAGCATCAGGAAGGCGGACATGGCTGTGTAAATAATGTTGCATCCAAAATCACCGCATCCGTATGAAAAGCGTTCTGCGACCTTTGACAGGGTCAATTTATTCTTTTTTTCCATTGTAAAAACTCTCCTTTTTTCTTGATCCTTGTCCTGCGCGCGTGGACTTTTCTTGATTACATGCATATTCTAGCATAATTTATTTCATACAGTCAGGTATGATATTGTCTGATATATAGGTCAATATTATCTTTTGTTTGTTCTGAGCCAAATCTATTTGGAAGATACACCAGGCCGGGGAAACACGCAGTGTTTTCGAGGTTGTTTCTGAACAATATCCATCTTTTTATAATGTTTGTGGCTGCGCAGCAGTTGAAATGAAAAGAGACAGGGCGTATAATCTTTTTAAAAACAGAAACAGATTGGAAATTTGTAAAAGGAGAGGTCCATGCCAGATCAGACTGTTAAACATATTTATGAAATGATTTCCGTACCGGAAAATACAGGCGTCCGTTTTTTTACATCTGTTGATCCGGGAAGCTACATTCCCAATCACTGGCATCCTGCCATAGAGATTATATATATGCTGGAGGGAGAACTGACCATTACCGTAGAATCAGAAACAAGTCAGCTGTACGCAGGTCAGTGCACGCTGATTAATCCCTGTGTGATTCATTCCACCAAATGTGTAGCGCCCAACAAGGCAATTGTGTTTCAGATTCCGTTGGATTTCATATCCCTCTATATTCCGGATGTGCGGAATCTTTATTTTTTCCTGGATGATCCCTGTGATAATCCTGTCCGCAAAACAAAGCTGGACATTTTCAAGGAAACACTGATTCAGATGCAGGTTGCCAATGATATCCGCCCGGAGGGATTTGTCCTGCGCTTCAACAGTCTGCTGTTTGAAATTCTGTTCCAGCTTTACCATAATTTCAGTACGCGGATCTTCCAATCCCATCAAAAGCAGAAGGATAGGGATCTGGACCGGCTGAACAGGGTGTTGTCCTATACTGAGGAAAATTATGACCGCCCGATTCCGCTGAGTGAAATCGCAGAAGTGGCTTTTCTGGAGCCCGGATATTTCTGCCGTTTTTTCAAAAAATACATGGGAATCACTTTTCTCGAATACCAGAATGAACTGAGACTTTCCCATATCTACAGAGATCTGACTACTACGGACAAATCGGTCAGAGATATCCTGGAAAAGCACGGATTTACCAATTATAAACTGTTCCGGCGGGTTTTCCGGGAACATTTCGGGGCGACACCTACACAGATACGGGAGAAAAATAAAAACAAATGTTCGAACGGTATTGCAAAATGATATAACTTGTGATAAACTATATATCAGTGAAGCAGTATGTACAGAGGTTTCGGGGGGAAGGATGGACGAAAAAAGAAGAAAAGAAAAACAGGGGAACGATCCGGATAAAAGAAATTTACGGACCGGTACCCGTCGGATGAAACGATTCTGGAAGAAAGCATCGGTGTGGATGGGGTTGTTTTTGTTTCCGGTGGTATTTTTGTATTACGAGATTCTGTTCAAAGTGTTTGGAGGTATTTCACCGGGGAATTTTGTAACAATGTTTTTATTTTCCATGGCAGCGGGTGGACTGGCTCAGATGGTCTATCTCCTGTTGCCCGGGCGAAAGAGCCGTTTTTATTATACGCTGGCGGTTCTGTTTTCTGCTGCCGTTGTATTTCTGGTAGAATGTTTTACCGGGCGGGCGTTTCAGACATTTATGACTTTGGATTCTCTGTTTGCAGGAGCCGGGGATGTCGTGACGGATTTCGGAGAATCTGTTATCAGAACGGTTTTCCGCGGATGGCATGTAATTGTAATGTTTCTGCTCCCCTGTCTGGTTATCCTGCTTTTGAAAAATAAGGTTATTTTTGACAGGAAACCCATTGTGCCTGCAGCTATGGTGACAGCTGTCACGGCTGTTGTCTGTTTCCTGGCCGGAAATCTGATTGCGGGATTCAGCCCTGTTTACAGTGAAAACTATCAGTTTGATCTGGCTGTACGGACGTTTGGATTGCTTACAACGATTCGGCTGGAAGCAGTGAATGGAGTGACCGGGGAAAAGAATACAGAAGAATTTGTAATAGTGGATTCCGCGCAGATAGATGGAGAGGCACAGGCGGATTTGGCTGAAACGAGCGAAACAGATACGGTTCCGGACGAAACAGAGCCTCAGGCTCCTGTGTATGGACGCAATGAGATGGAGATTGATTTCAATGCACTGGCGGAAGCTGAGAGTGAAACGGTATTAAAAAATCTGGATACATATCTTGCTTCCCGGCAGGGAACTTCTCAGAATGAATACACCGGTTTGTTTAAAGGAAAAAATCTGATCCTCATATGTGCGGAAGCGTTCAGTCCCTGTGCGGTGACTGAAGAACTGACGCCTGTTCTGTACCGCCTGCTTCACAATGGTTTCTACTTTTCTGATTATTATCAGCCTGCATGGGGCGGCAGTACTTCAACCGGGGAATTTTCACTTCTGATGGGGTTGATTCCCACGGAAGGTGTAAAAAGTATCCGGAAGACAGAGGGGCATAATCTTTATCTGACAATCGGGAATCAGCTGTCACGTCTGGGATATTTCGGTGAGGCATATCATAACAACAGCTATACTTACTATGGCCGGGATAAGACACATGCCAATTTCGGATATTCCGCTTTTATAGGTATGGGGAATGGCATGGAAGAAGGCGTAAAAAACTGCTGGCCTCAAAGCGATCTTGAGATGATGGATTTTACAGTTTCCAGATACATCGAAAAACAGCCTTTCAGCGTTTATTACATGACGGTATCGGGGCATTGCGGTTATTCGCCGGGCAGCAATGCCATGAGTATGAAAAATAAGGAAGCGGTTTCACAGCTTGATTTTTCAGATACGGTGAAGGCATATATTGCTTCGCAGCTGGAACTGGAGTATGGGATGAGCAGTCTGATTGCACAGCTGGAGAAAGCCGGCATTCTGGAAGATACGGTAATCTGTTTGACTTCCGATCATTATCCTTATGGTCTTGAGGCAGGGGATACATGGGGCAACAGCCGGAATTATCTGCCGGAGCTGTATGGATGTGAAGAATCGGAGTTTAATAAATTTGTACAGGATCGTAATGGTCTGATTATCTGGTCAGGATGTCTGGAAACCAGTCTGAAGCATATGGTGAAAGAAATCAGTGATCCTGTATACAGCCTTGACATACTTCCTACTTTATCCAATCTCTTTGGTGTGGAATATGATTCCAGACTGCTGGTGGGACGGGATGTATTTTCGGATGCTTTTCCGCTGGTTATCTGGCCGGATTACAGCTGGAAGACCGATCAGGTGGTTTACGATGCAGCCAGAGGACAGGTTACGGCAGAAGATGGTGCACAGATTTCGGATGAATATGTGCAGACTGTGAAGGACATTGTAAAGAATAAATTTAATCTGTCAAAGGCTATTTTGAACTATGATTACTGGGACAAAGTATTCGGAGACAGACAGTTCCGGTAAAGGTGTAGGGCAGGAAAGCATATAAGAAATGGTGAAAAACGGTAACGATTCAGAGGAGGAGATTATGAATACCATGAATTCCGGAAAAATCAAATTAGCAGAGATGGAGTGGACAAGGCAGCCTCAGAGCTGTCAGATAGCAGAAAACAGAATCGAGGT
>JBJELO010000068.1:0-3764 GCA_051879195.1 Lachnospiraceae bacterium | reverse complement strand
TCTGCTGAGCTTTCATGAGACACCGGGGACTCGAACCCCGGACAACTTGATTAAAAGTCAAGTGCTCTACCACCTGAGCTAGTATCCCATCCATATAAATTATAAAGTGTTGAACTTTGACTGGGCTAGCCGGATTCGAACCGTCGAATGCAGGAGTCAAAGTCCTGTGCCTTACCGCTTGGCGATAGCCCAATGCATGCCACCAAGTTAATGGCAGGGTGGGTATAGGGATTCGAACCCTAGACCTTCAGAGCCACAATCTGACGCGCTAACCAACTGCGCTATACCCACCATAGCTTTAACAAGCCTCACCGAAATGCTTCGGTGAAGCGGGTGATGGGAATCGAACCCACGTATCCAGCTTGGAAGGCTGGTGTTCTACCATTGAACTACACCCGCATATCGCATCTGTCCGCCGCCGCTTTATCTCTGCGTTCCTCAGCGAACAGATAGAATTATACTTGAACAAAATGAATTTGTCAACAACTTTTTTAATTTTTTTCAAAATGTTTTTTGTGCTGTTCAGGTTTCGGTTTTTGGGAGAGGTAAAAGGGGTGGTGAGGCGGAAGGACGGTGGTGTCCTGTACGGGGACGCGCTCTCGCTCTGATCAAACGCAGCGGATGCTAACCTCGCAGGCCTTCGATAGAAGGCCCGCTCGCTAAGCACCGGCGTTTTCTACGGTCCCCTCTACAGGACACCACCGTCCTTCCGCCGCCGCAGGTCCTTTCTCTCCCCAAAAATCAATGAAACACAGAACAGCATATGGGGGAGGGACATATATATGGCTTCCACTACGATACATCAACCGCATCCAACACATCAATTCGCCATTCCCCATCTGCAGTTTTCCCTCGCCATTGCCGGATTCAGAGAGAGTCTGCGGCGGCGCCATGAACGGCAGGTCATGTCAAGGAGACCGTTGAAAACGCCGGCACTTGCTTTTTCAAGCGACAGCGCCGAAAAAGCCTAGTACCGCTGCGTTTTCATGCGAGCGAGAGCGCGTCTCCGGACATGACCTGCCGTTCATGGCGCCTCACACACCCTCTCCAATCCGTCAGGCAGATAAACTGCAGCCTTTACCAGACTGCCTTCAGAAATCTCTGATGATATTCTGTTTTTCCGGTTTCTTCGTCGATTTCCATGAGCATATAAGAGGGTTCTCTGGGATTCTGGCGGGGGCTGCCCAGGCTGCCTGGATTGAGGATTACAAAACCGTCTTCCTGCTGTTCAAAGTAAGGGCAGTGGGTATGTCCGTACATGGCTATGTCCGCACCGCATCCCCGTGCCATTTCCTCCAGTTCATACAGGCCGTAGTCTACACCGTAGCGGTGTCCGTGGGTCATGAAAATCATATGGTTTCCGATCTCCACCATGGTTTCCATGGGCCAGTCTCCGTCATAATCACAGTTTCCCCTGACTGCCTGCAGGCCGCAGGCTGCTGTCTGTTCCACATACCCTCCATGGCCTTCCAGATCTCCCAGATGAAGAACCATGTCCACATGCTTTTCACGGTCCATAACATCTTTCAGTCTGCGGACATTTCTGTGTGTATCGCTGATTACCAGAATTCTAAGTCTACTCATATTCGCTCCATTCATCCGATTCGTATTCATAAATTATAAGTAACTGTTCAGCAGGTGCTGAACTGATCTAAAATAGTTTTCAGTATGGCATTTGTAATTTATGCTTCCGCCTGCTCCAGAATTCCACGCAGTGCGCGCAGCGCACGGCCTCTGTGGCTGATGGCATTTTTTTCGTCAGGCGTCAGCTGTGCCATGGTTTTTCCGTATTCCGGCACGAAGAAAATGGGATCGTAGCCGAAACCGCCGTTTCCTGCCGGTTCCATGGCAATCAGCCCTTCCACCGTGCCCAGCGCCGTATATTCTCTTCCGTCCGGCAGAACAGCTGCCATGGCACATACGTAACGCGTGCTGCGCTGCTGCCCCTCTGCTTCCTTCAGACGGTCCAGAATGATTCCGTTTTTAATATCATAAGGCGTTTCATGGCCCAGATAACGGGCGGAATATACGCCGGGTTCCCTGTTCAGATAATCGATCTCCAGACCGGAATCGTCTGCCAGAACCATGGCACCGGTCATTTCGTGAATAGCACGGCATTTAATCAGAGCATTTTCTTCAAATGTGGTTCCGTTTTCCTCCACATCTACGTGGATGCCTGCTTCCTCCAGTGATATGATTTCTTTCCCGAAATCCTGCATAATTTCCTTAACTTCCCGGATTTTACCGGCGTTGTTCGACGCAAAAATCAGTTTATTGTCCATTTTTTCTCCTCTCTGGTCCCCATTATCCCCATTACGCATTATCCCCATTCTGAATTTTCCTGATCAGGCAGTCTCCCGATCTTTCAACTTCTTTCAGCTGTTTGCTGTCCTTTTATTCGCCTTCCTGTTCTCCTTGAGGGCGCTTTCTTCTGGGCGGCTTGGGGCCCATGAACTGGTAAAATGTAGTTTTCATCATGCCGTTATAAATCTTTCTTACTTTATCCGCTTTGCGGCCCATCTGTTTCTCCAGATTCTCGTAATTGGTGATCACATAGGCCGACCAGTCCTCCAGCTGTCTGAACTGCCGGCAGAAATCTCCGTAAATGGGCGGCAGATCCTTCTTTTCTTCCAAACGTTCTCCGTAGGGAGGATTGGTAATGATAAAACCGTATTTTTTCGGGTGGCTCAGCTCACTGACCGGTCTTCTCTGGAAATGGATCAGATGATCCACACCTGCCAGCTTCGCATTCTCTCTGGCCGATTTTACCACCTCACCGTCCAGATCATATCCCTGAATATCCGTAGTCACGCTGCGGTTTTCCAGATCCAGAGCTTCCTCTCTGGCATCCTTCCACAGACGTTTGTCGATCAGATTGTCCCAGCTCATGGCAAGAAAATCCCGATTCACGCCTGGGGCAACATTCGCCGCCATCATGGCTGCTTCAATGGGAAATGTACCGCTTCCGCAGAAGGGATCCACCAGAATCCGGTCCCTATGCCAGGGCGTCAGCATAATCAGAGCTGCCGCCAGAGTTTCCGTAATAGGCGCTTTGGCTGTATACAGACGATAGCCTCTCTTATGAAGAGAATCTCCCGAAGTATCAATGGTTACCGTCACTTCATCCTTCAGCAGGAATATGCGCACCGGATAGAGATTGCCGGTTTCTTCAAACCAGCGTGAATGATATACGGTTTTCAGCCGTTCCACCATGGCTTTTTTGGCAATTGACTGAATATCTGACGTGCTGAACAGCTTGCTCTTGATGGAGGTTGCCTTCGTGACCCAGAACTTCCCGTCCAGGGGAATATAGTTCTCCCAGGGAAGACTTTTGATGCCCTGAAACAGTTCCTCAAATGTTTCCGCATGGAACGTTCCCACATTCAGCAGAATTCTTTCCGTGGTGCGCAGGAATACGTTGCTGCGGCAGATGGCTTCCGCATCTCCCTGAAACGTCACTCTTCCGTCTTCCACTTTTGTAATATCGTAACCAAGATCATAAATTTCCTTTTTCAATATCGCCTCTGTCCCGAAATGGCAGGGCGCGCTCAATTCAAATAACTGCATAAGCTCTTCCTTATAGATTTTCCTTTTTCTTTCTTATCCGGCTTTTTTCTCACCGTCTGTGCTGTGTTGCCCCATGGTTTTCCGCTTACAGATTACATTATTTTTTCCGTTTTGTCATCTTTTTATTGTAAGTTTTCCGTAAAGTGTTATAATTCTTAAGGAAAGTATCAGATTCAGAGCTTCAAAAAAGAGCAGTT
>JBJELO010000067.1:0-3828 GCA_051879195.1 Lachnospiraceae bacterium | reverse complement strand
TTTTCCCTCAGACGCCCCACAAGAAATAAAAGCATAAACCACAACGTTTCATAATGAACAAACTGCAGCGCATTTTTATCCATAAAAAAGCTGATATGAGCCGGAAATTCATCATCAGCTTCCCAGAACTGAAAATACACCGGAAAAAAATCAAAAACAGGAAATATAAAACTGACATCACCCTTTTCTCCCGGCGTACCCCCCAGCTCGATGCCGGCCCTGATAAGTTCCTCTGTTTTTCCGGAAAAAAACTCCGCTGAGCTGTTCAGTATACTTCCGTCTTTACGGATTCCGCCCTTTATTCCGCTGAGATTTCCCATACTTTCCCAGCTGCCGGATAAGGAAACCGGTCTGTCTCCTGAATAACACAGCATATCAAAAATGGACATGACTTCATTGTATCCGGCCGGCTGCTCGTCTGTTTCCGTCAGATACGTAACTTTTCCGTTCCGGCGATTGATCCGGTATTCCGTTCCCAGAAGCACCGGATAAAGATATTCTGCATCATATCTTAGATTAAATTTGTCAATCATGGTCTGCTGATCATACTGCAGAAACAGTTCCCGCACCTGTTCCGCCATCATATCGTAATTGGATTTCCTCATAAAATACCCGCCCCTCATTATTCTGCAGCATCCTGACTCTGAAGAGTTACTGATATTTTAATTTTACAATGTCCTGTTATCAGTGTACAGTATTTATTTACAACAAAATCGTGGCAGCAGCTTTTTGTCCTTTACATCCCGCCGGAAAATGGATACAATATATATTGTCTGATATGTGATATTTTGTTGTCCATATTTGCGGCTGCAATTCCACCTGAAATATCAGCACCCATTCTAAAATACAGAGTAAATGGAGTATTACCATGGAATATATCGGGATTAAAAAGAAACAGGGAAGCATTGTAGAGATTTTGAAAGATGAAATTCTGTCCGGACATATTGCCGGCGGTACAGAACTTACCCAAAAGGAGCTGGCCGAAAGCCTTGGTGTATCAAGGATGCCTGTCAGAGAAGCTCTGATTCTGCTGGAATATCAGGGACTGATTGACCGGCTGCCCAACAATCATGTGAAAGTGGTGGATTTTACAGAGGATTATTTTGCGCACATTTTCCGGATCTGCAGACAGATTGAAACAGATGCACTTCTGTCGCTGGATACATTGGCTGTTCTGCCTGAAAAGGAACCTGATTTTCATTATTTCATACACGGAAAAATTCCGTTCAGTTTCCTTTCCAAAACGCTGAGTACCATTATTGAAATCTACATCACATTCGCCCTGAACAGCCGCTTCTATGATGCGGAAAACGGACAGCACCTGCTGAAAGAAATCATAAGCACAAAGAGCACCGGCACCGGCTCACCGGGTAGAAATGCAATCGAGAATCTGTTTGATCAGTATTTTGCCGGGCTGACCGCTGCCATTATGAAAGAGAGGGAACAATAGATGCTTGGACTGAAACCAATCAAACTTCTGCCTGCCAGAGAGCGTGTTGCTTCCGCTTTGCGCAAGGCGATTATTTCAAAACAGATTGCTGAAGGCTCCGTGCTGACGCTGGAAGCAACTGCAAAAGAACTGGGAGTATCCACAACCCCGGTCAGAGAAGCATTTCAGATTCTGGCAAGAGACGGACTGCTGGAGCTGAACCAGGGAAAGGGCGCTGTTGTCCTGGGAATCAATGAAACCACACTGCGGGAACACTATCAGGTACGGGCCGCGCTGGAAAGCTATGCTGCCGCCATGTGCTGCCGTGAAACAGTGGATCTTTCCGCAATTGAAAACTGTCTGATTGCCGCAAGAGAAACCCTGGAAGCCAATGATTCCGATTCCTATGCCAACTACAATCAGTCCTTCCACTACGAGATCTGGACTGCAGCCGGCAATGAAAAAATGAAAACCATGCTCTCGGAATTGTGGAATGGTTTATCCATGGGCATTAAAACCACGGTAACGGAATACGCCAGAAATTCCCAGGAAGAGCATGAGGCCATCTTTGCAGCCATAAAACGCAGAGATTCTCTGGCTGCCGGGCAGGAAATGACACGCCATATCCTCAGAAGCCTTGACGATGTTCTGACCCGCTATCAGCAGCCCGAATAATCTGCCGAATCGTCTGCTTTCTATGACTTATCAATTATTCCTATCTGAAAGGTGTATTTAATTTCTGCTCACTTTTCTGGTTAATCTGCATATTTTTCAATAAATATTTTAAGCAAAACGCCGAACTTGTCAAAACCTGTTGACAGGCTCGGCGTTTTCGTGTACTATTTAACCAACAATAAATGGATACATTATCATAGATATTAAATCAGATATTTGTTTTGTACTGATACACAGCTCTACAGAATGACAATTCAGATATCCGGCGCACCACAGTCTGTGATGATATATCCGGGATTTATAAAGGAGGTGCCAATGAGCCCGTCAACCATCACACTTTTATTTCTTTTATTTGCGGTAATCATGTTTGTGCTCGAGAAGATTCCGCTGGGAGTCACTTCCATGATCGTATGCGTCGGTCTGGTCGTAACAGGAGTTCTGGACATCAAAACCGCATTTGCCGGCTTTATTGACAGCAACGTGATCCTGTTTGTTGCCATGTTCATCGTGGGAGGAGCATTCTTCGAGACAGGTATGGCCAACAAGATCGGCGGCATTGTAACAAAGTTCGCAAAGACAGAACGGATGCTGATCATCGCCATCATGGTCATTGTCGGTCTGTTAAGCGGTGTTTTATCCAACACCGGTACGGCCGCGGTTCTGATTCCGGTTATTATCGGTATCGCCGCAAAGTCCGGATACTCCAGATCCCGACTGCTGATGCCCCTGGTATTTGCAGCTGCCATGGGCGGCAACCTTTCCCTGATCGGTGCTCCCGGCAACATGATCGCCCAGAGCGGCCTGCAGGAAATCGGCTTATCCTTCGGATTCTTCGAATATTCCATCGTAGGTATCCCGATTCTGATCTGCGGCATCATTTTCTACGCAACCATCGGATACCGGCTGCTTCCTGATCACGAAGTTTCAGATAGTGACAGCACATTTGATGAAACAAAGGATTTCAGCAATGTACCCCGTTGGAAACAGATTTTATCACTGGTGATTCTGATTCTGACTCTGCTGGCTATGGTTTTTGAAGAACAGCTGGGCATCAAGCTGTGCATCTCCGGATGCATCGGTGCTCTGGCCCTGATTCTGACCGGTGTTATTTCCGAGAAGGAAGCTTTGAAGTCTATCGACCTGAAGACCATCTTCCTGTTCGGCGGTACCCTTTCCCTGGCATCTGCACTGTCCACCACCGGTGCTGGCGAGATGATCGCCGACAAGGTGATCGGTGCGCTGGGTGAGAACCCTTCTCCCTATATCCTGACCTTCGTGGTTTTCATTCTCTGCTGTATCATGACCAATTTCATGTCAAACACAGCGACAACCGCTCTGATGGTTCCCATCTGCCTGTCCATCGCACAGGGTATGGGCGCGGATCCCAGAGCCGTACTGATGGCCTGCGTAATCGGCGGTTCCTGTGCATACGCAACCCCCATCGGCATGCCCGCCAACACCATGGTTGTAGGCGCAGGCGGATATACTTTTATGGATTATGTAAAGGCAGGATTCCCTCTGATTATCATTGCCACCATTGTGAGCATGATCATCCTTCCCATTGCATTCCCTTTCTTCCCGTAAAAGCAGGCAGCTAAGGAAACCCGATACTCATTATCTGCATAAACAGATTGTTAACACAGATTTTTATTAACACTTTTATTTAAGGAGGCTACTATCATGAGCAAAAAAGAACAGGTAGAACAGCTTACCAGATATATGGC
>JBJELO010000066.1:0-3861 GCA_051879195.1 Lachnospiraceae bacterium | reverse complement strand
GTAACATCCTCACTGGAAATATCCTCCTGCAGCGCCATTTTAATCAGATTGTCCACATTCAATGTCATTGTTATACTGTTCATCACACAACCTCGTTCAAATTATGATATTGATCCAGAGGCGGCAGCTCACACTTTTTTCCCGCAATATGATAAGCCGCTCTTCTGGCAAATACAAGACTTTCCAGCAGGGAATTGCTGGCCAGACGGTTTCTGCCGTGAACTCCGTTGCAGCTGGTCTCACCCACCGCATAAACCCCTTTCATGGTCGTCTCACTGTTGGAATCCACATGAATTCCTCCCATAAAATAATGCTGAGCCGGCACCACAGGAATACATTCCTTTGTCACATCATATCCTTCCTCAAGACAGTGCCGGGCAATATTGGGAAAATGATGATAAATCACTTCTTCGGGAATAGGGCGCATGTCCAGCCACACATGCTCTGTATGATCTTTCTCCATCTGCTCCAGAATCGCCCGTGTCACCACATCCCGCGGCTGCAGCTCATCGGTAAAACGATTCATATGTGCATCATACAGCAGCGCACCTTCGCCGCGGACCGACTCGGAAATCAGAAATCTTCTTCCTTTTTTTCTGGAAAAAAGGGTGGTCGGATGAATCTGCACATAATCCAGATGTTCCAGTTCAATGCCGTAACGCTCTGCCAGTTTCAAAGCATCTCCTGTCAGATGCGGGAAATTGGTTGAATGCGTATAATTACCGCCGATTCCACCGGTGGCCAGAATCACATGCTCTGCCAGAATCTTCAGATATTCCCCATCCGCTGTACAGGCACGGATCCCGCTGCAGCTTCCGTTTTCACAGATCATATCCGTCATGGTGGTGTACTCCATCATCTCGATATTATCGCGATTCATGACTTCAGTCAGCAGCTTTGAAGTAATTTCCTTACCGGTTTCATCTTCATGAAACAGAATACGGTTTCTGTGGTGAGCGCCCTCCCTCGTATACTGAAGCTGCCCATTTACTGTTTCGAATTCCACTCCATACCCAATCAGTGAATCGATGATCTGTCTGGAGGAACGGATCATGATATCCACCGATTCCTTCCGGTTTTCATAATGTCCGGCCCGCATGGTATCTTCAAAAAAGCTGTTGTAATCGCCGTCATCTCTCTGCACACAGATTCCCCCCTGAGCCAGAAAAGAATCACTGCTTTCCAGATTCTCTTTTGTAATCATCAAAATTTTCTGTGTGTGCGGCAGATTAAGGGCTGCATACAGGCCGCTGACCCCGGTTCCTGCAATCACTGTATCGGCATACAGAACTTTCTCCGTTTTCATAGTTCTCCTTTCCCCCGTTTGCCGGGCTGCTTCAGCACCGGATTTTCCGGTACTGTACGGCCCATTTACTGTGTTTCTTTTTTCCTGTGCGCCTGCTCTGCCAGTTTCAGCATGGCCCGAAGAGGACGGCAGGCGGCTTCGGCTATTCCGGCATCTACAGAAACCTGCCCATTCTCTTTCTCAAGAGCATCCGCAATCTTCTCCAGCGTAATCTTTTTCATGTCCATACAGACGGGAAGCGTCTCCGGAAAATAAAACATCTTCCCCGGCGCCTGTCTGCCCAGTTCATATGCCACACCGGATTCCGTACAGATGATAAACTCCTTCTCATCCGATGCTGCTGCATATTTGATGATGCCGGAAGTACTTCCTATGTAATCAGAAAGTGCAAGAATATCTCCTCGGCATTCGGGATGAGTCAGCACCAGGGCATGAGGATGCTCCCGTTTCAGTTTTTTCACTTCGTCCGCTTTCATCTGCGCATGAATAGGACAGCAGCCCGGATTGAAGATGAACTGCTTCTCCGGTACCTGTTTTGCCACATACCGTCCCAGATTTTCATCGGGGATAAACAGAATGTGGCTGCCCGGCAATTCTTTTACAATATCCACCGCATTGGCAGAAGTAACACACACATCCGACAGGGCTTTCAGCTGCGCTGTGGAATTAATATAGCAGACCACCTGAAGATCTTTATATTCGTTCTTCACCTGTGCAATATAAGCCGGGTCCGCCATATGAGCCATGGCGCAGTCTGCTTCTGTATCCGGCATCAGCACCATCTTGTCAGGGTTCAGAAGCTTTGCGCTTTCTCCCATAAACGATACTCCGCAGAACACAATCACCTGTGCTGTCAGATTCACTGCCATCTTGCTCAGATAAAAAGAGTCTCCAACATAATCTGCAATTGCCTGCACTTCATCCGCCACATAATAATGGGCCAGAATCACTGCATTCTTATCTTCTTTCAGTTTTTTGATTTTTTCTATTACCTGCATAACGATTCTCCTGTAAGTTTTGGTACAATTGATTTTAACATATGTAAAGTTATATGTAAAGTTATATTGTAAAGTTGTGATAAAAAGGTTACTGTTCAGAGCCAACCTCGAAAACACTGCGTGTTTCCCCGGTATGACATATCCGCCAAATAGATTTATAAAAAAGTGCTCGTAAATGCAAACAATCGCCGCACTTTTTGCGTAAATCTGCCTGGCACTGAACAATAACATAAAAAGAGCAGGACTTCCTCAGCGGAAATCCTGCTCTTTATGAAATATATTTTGAAATGTCAATCAACTGTTTTATATTTTCTGTATTAGCTGTGTATTTACAATGCTTTGATTCTTCTCAGCGCTTCTTCTGTATTCTCCTGGCTGCCGAAACCGGTCAGGCGGAAATAACCTTCACCACAGGAGCCGAAACCGGAACCGGGTGTTCCGACCACGTTGGCATTCTCCAGCAAATAATCAAAGAATTCCCAGGAGGTCATCTTGCCCGGTGTCTTCAGCCATACGTAAGGCGAATTTACACCGCCGGATACGGTATAGCCCATATCTGCCAGGGAATTGCGGATGGTCTGAGCATTCTTCATATAGAATGCAACCTGGGCATCGGTCTGCGCCTTACCTTCCGGAGTATATACTGCAGCGCCCGCTGCCTGTACGATGTAGGACACACCATTCATCTTCGTTTCCTGATGCTTTGTCCACAGAGTATGCAGTGAAACACCGTCACGCACCAGTTCCCTGGGGATTACGGTAAATCCCAGTCTGGTACCGGTAAAGCCTGCATTTTTGGAGAAGGAACGCATCTCAATAGCGCAGGTCTTTGCACCTTCGCACTCATAAATGGTATGAGGTACATCCGCTTCTGAAATATATGCCTCATACGCCGCATCAAAAATAATCACCGCACCGATTCTGTTGGCGTAATCAACCCATTCCTGAAGCTGAGCCTTCGTTACCGCTGCACCAGTCGGATTGTTCGGGAAACACAGATAAATCAGATCCGGATTTTCAGTGGGAAATTCCGGTGCAAAATTATTGGAAGCGTAACAGGGCATGTAGATCAGATTGCTCCATCTGCCGGCTTCTTTCAGATAATCACCTGCTCTGCCAACCAGTGCGTTGGAATCCACATATACAGGGTATACAGGATCACAGACAGCAACTTTGCAGTCCAGACTGAAAATATCCCCTAAATCGGCGGAGTCACATTTTGCACCGTCATTGACAAAAATCTCATCGGAACTGATATCTGTTCCTCTTGACCTGTAATCATGCTCCACAATGGCATCGCGAAGGAAAGCATATCCTTCGTAATCGGGATAGCCTTTCACTTCTCTGCCCATCAGATCTGCAGCTTCATGCATTGCTTTTACAACGGCAGGAGCCAGCGGCAGAGACACGTCACCAATACCCAGACGGACAATTGACTTATCAGGGTTGGCTTCGGAATATTCTTTTACTTTACGTCCGATTGTTGCAAATAAATAGCTGCCGGGTAATTTCAGATAATTCTGGTTGATCATAACTGTCTTCTCCTTCATATTATGT
>JBJELO010000065.1:0-17127 GCA_051879195.1 Lachnospiraceae bacterium | reverse complement strand
ACCGGTTGATTTCGATATTCCTGCTGTCCATGCGGACGCGCAGGTGGTTCAGTCATTGGCCAAGTGGAAGCGTATGGCGCTTCATCATTACGATTTTCCTGTGGGAAAAGGACTGGTAGCTGATATGAATGCAATCCGCAGAGATGAGGAACTGGACAACCTTCATTCCATTTATGTGGATCAGTGGGACTGGGAAAAGATTATCCGCAAAGAAAACCGGAACCTGGACTATCTTCAGGATACCGTAAAGCGCATCGTCAATGTAATCTGCAACACGCTGGATGAAGTCCGCTACCATTTTGATAACCTGAAGACGGAGCTCTGCAGAGATGTCACTTTTATCACGGCATCCGAACTGGCTGCTCTGTATCCGGACAAAAACCCTAAAGAAAGAGAGGATCTGTTCACCAGAGAGCATAAAACCGTATTTATCATGCAGATCGGAGATGTGATGGAGAACGGCGAGCGCCACGACGGAAGAGCACCTGATTACGATGACTGGAAACTGAATGGGGATCTTCTGTTCTGGCATGATGTTCTGGGATGTGCACTGGAGATTTCCTCCATGGGCATCCGTGTGGATTCCCGGTCTCTGGATGAGCAGCTGACCAAGGCAGGATGCGATGCCCGCAGAGAACTGCCTTTCCATAAGATGCTGCTTGCCGACAAGCTTCCCTATACCATCGGCGGCGGAATCGGACAGTCACGTCTCTGCATGCTGATGCTTGGCAAAGCACATATCGGTGAAGTCCAGGCATCCGTATGGGATGAAGAAACCATCAAAGCCTGCAGAATGGCCAGAGTGGAACTGCTGTAGAAAAGTAACTGACAACAGACAGCCTTATATTTCATATGATGGATATCATGTGGAGTATGGGGCTGTTTTTTTGCTGTTTTTTAAAATTCCAGTGACAAATCTGCCTGGCTCTGAACAGTTAAAAATTCCAATATATCAGAAACACCTTCACCGGTACAGGAACTGACGAAAAATATTTTCTCACATCCGGCAAGACGAAGCCATTGCGCTGCCTGTCCGGGATTGGCCAGAGGATGGTCGATTTTCGTGACAATACCGATACATTCCCTGGTAGCAGTGGCGGTGATACACGGAGGATAAAGTGAAAAAGGTTCGATTGCGCTCAGAAGAAGTCCTATTACATCGGCTTCATAAGAATAAAGTGCAAGAGCATGTCCGAGATTCGGGGTCTCGGCATATTCTCCCGGAGTATCAATGATTGCATCATGGAAATACACATACTGTGTTTTATGATAGACTATATTCTCTCCCCTTAACGCCTGAGTAAGAGAAGTTTTTCCGGCTTCGCTGCGTCCGACCAGTATCATTTTTTTCATAAGATTTTCACTTCCTTTTTTATCTGCGCGTGATGCTGCAGCAGGTAAATCCGAGAGCGTGACAGAAATAATCACAGATCTCTGTCATAGCTGCCTCTATGTCGGATAAATAACCTGTAATAATCAGGGAACCGCTGAAACGATCTACAAAACCCAGGTCTACATCGCCTGCTTTGACTGCAATATCTGCTGCGATTACGGCAGATTCGGGAGGAGTGATATTAATAATTCCGATGGCAGAATGATCGTAATCAATATCGGGGTTCAGACCAAGCTTACGGTAAATGATTTCTTTTGGTCCACCGATAATATGTGCAAGAGATATCTGCTTGCCGGGCACTGATTCCTGTATAATGCGCAGAAGTTTTTCTGTGTCTGCGGTCAATAAATCATTTTGATTCATGATTACCTCCAAAATGGTTTTTCAAAGTAAGTTTTAACGTTTTTTATCTGGTTCTATTTTATCATTTCCCCTTATGTGTAAAGTCAAGTGTTTTTATATAAATTCATGGAAAAAATACAGCAGAAAATCGGTCTGACGGTTGACTTTCCCCATATGTGGAATGCGTATAATAAAGTTAATCAATTACTGTTCGGCAGAAGCTGGACAGTTCCGGATTAATTCGGATGGAATCCGTTATTTTCTGCAAAAAAAGGAGGACAGGTCAGGAAAATGAAAGTAAAAATTGATACACGGGAGTTTTACAGAACACTGGACCGGATGTATGAAAAGAAAGAAATAAGGTGTGCGGAGTTATATATGCTGGAAACTTTGCTCAAAGCGGGAAAGCTGGGGGATCTGGAAGGGGTGATTGCTGTCTGCAATGAACTGGGGGGATTATATCGTGCTATGCGCCGTATAGACGAAGCGCAATGGGCATATGAGAAAGTAATTGACGGTCTGCAGGGAATGGGGATGAAAGAAACGGAAAATTATGCGTCTGCATTGATCAATCAGGGAAATGTATATATTGCGAAGCGAGCATATGACAAAGCATATGAGGTGGAGTGCCAGGCTTTTGAACTGTTGGAACGTATAGGAGGACAGGCATACCAGAAAGCGGCTCTGTACAACAATATGAGTGCTTCTCTGCGTGAACTGGGGCGGCTGAAGGAGGCGGAAGATATGGCAATGTATGCTCTTGGGATTGTGGAAAAGCTGCCTGAATGCATTGCTGAAGAAGCTGTTTCCTATACCAATCTTGGACAGGCACAGGCGAAGAGTATGACTTATCCGGAAGCACGGAAAAGCCTTGCCAGGGCACTGGAGCTGTTTCAGAATCTCAGCGGCGACAAAGATATTCATTACGCAGCTGCAGTATATGCGATGGCAGAAGTGGAAGAAGCGGAAGGACACCATGAAAAAGCAGAGCAGGGATATATTCGGGCGGCAGAATTGATAAAAAGAGATTTCGGTTATACCGGCGATTATGAACAGATTCAGAATAAATTAAAAAATCTTAGAGAAATCAGGAAAAAATCTGAAAATCCAGGAAAGAAGGTATCCGGACAATGAAAGGAATGCAATTATCCCGTGAATATTATGAAACCTGTAAAGCGCAGATGCTGTCCTGTGGATTGGAAGAATTTCGTAACTATATTGCAGCAGGTCTGGTGGGAGAAGGATCGGAATGTTACGGATATGATGATGATGTGTCTCAGGATCATGATTTTGGACCTGATTTTTGCATCTGGATTCCGGAAGCACTCTATCAGAAAAATAAAAGAGCATTTGAGAGTGCATATGCATCACTGCCGGAAGAATATAAAGGGTATTCCAGAAACAGATCGAAGCAGATGATGAGCAGGCGGGGAATCATGACAATAGAGGGTTTTTATCGGAAATATACCGGTATCACACATATGCCGGAAGATGCGATGGAATGGCTCCGGATTCCACAGAGTTTTTTATCTACTGCCACCAATGGTGAGATATTTGAGGATCCGTATGGTGAGTTTACATCCAGAAGAAATCAGCTGCTTTCCTATTATCCGGAGGATGTGATCCGGAAAAAGCTGGCGGCAAAGCTAGTGATTATGGGGCAGAGCGGCCAGTATAATTATATTCGCTGCTGCCGCAGGGAAGAATGGGGCGGGGCATATCTGGCAGCCGGTGAATTTGTGAAAGCAACGCTTCAGGTTGTTTACCTGCTGAATAAAAAATATATGCCCTATTATAAATGGGCATTCCGTGAAGCTGAGAAATTGCAGGAGCTGTGCACTGTTATAAATGATTTAAAGGTATTTATCCGCATGGAGGACAGGGCGGAAAATGTTTTAAGAAAACGAATATTGATAGAGAATATCTGCAATGAAGCTGCAGATACTCTCCGAAAAAAAGGCTATTCATCCAGCACGAGTGATTTTCTGGAAGTTCATGGACAGTCTGTTATGACGGAAATTCGTGATGAAAGACTGCGGGAAATGCATGTGCTGGCAGATTGTGAATAGATGAAAAAAGGAAGGAGGATATAACCATGAATACAGATAAAACCATAAAACATGAGCTGGTGGAGCAGATTATTTTAAAAGAATATGCCATGTTTTCCAACGTGAAAAACGTTGGAGAGCGTGCTTCCTGCCAGGATGATTTCCGCACGTTTTATATAATGCGTTTCGCGCAGCATTCCATTTTCGGAATTCATACATTGAAACGGTATCAGGAAGATATCCGGCGGGCAGTCAGGGAAAATCGGAATATGGCTGCAGAAAAGTATGCATGGATGATGGAAGAAACAGATCAGAGTTATTTTCTGAGAGAACTGAAACCATATTTACCGGAAGTCAGTGAGAAGAAGGCGGGACTGGTGGAAGCAATGACAGCTGCGTTTATGACATGCTATGAACTGGTCAGACAGCATTATCCAAATCTGCTTTCGGCGGGAAGAGATCCGTACGGTAATGATACAGGCGCTTCTATCAGACTCTATTTTTCCGGAGAATTGAAAACATGGTCAGAGGATACGCTTTGTCTGGCATGTCAGGATGTTATCAGACATCTTGAAAAACGGTGTAATCCGGTAGGAATGATCTATGAAAAAATAATTGAACTGGAAAATGAGACAGCCGGTTGAGAAAACAACAGCAGCTTTCGGTAAAGATTTCCCTAAAGGGGAGAGTACTGTTTGTGAAAAAAATGAAAAAAAGAATGAATTTATTGCATGGAATGTGTCTTTTTTTGCTGAATTCATTTTAAGTCAAAAAAGCGATGTAAAAAATACACAAAAATAAACGAAAAAAAAGAGTAAATCAGACAATATTGACTTTGACCGTTAGGGAAATGATAGGATTGAACCAACAGATAACCAATTTTATGGATACTTTTTATGAAGGCCACCATGGAAAAAGGGAGGAGGAAACAATGAGATATTACGGTGATGAAGCTTTGGGCATGCTGGAAACTCTGGGTATGGTTCCTGCGCTGGAAGCCTGTGACAAAATGCTGAAGGCTGCGGATGTGGAACTGGTTTCATATGAGAATGTGGGTTCCACTCTGGTGACGATTCTGGTGAAAGGTGATGTGGCAGCCTGCCGGGCTGCTGTAGAGGCAGGGAAGAGAGCCGCAGAACAGATCGGTACAGTAACAGCTTCAAATGTAATACCGAGACCGATTCGTATTATCGGCGATATTGTATCATGTCACGATGTGGATATTTATTAATTTTGAGAGGTAAGACATATGGCGAAATATAGTGCTTTAGGAATGATAGAGACGTTTGGCCTGGTATTTGTTCTGGAAGCGGCTGATGCAATGGTAAAGGCAGCAGATGTGGAACTGGTAGGTTATGAAAATACTGCATCGGGATATATATCTGTGCTGGTTGCCGGAGATGTGTCAGCCTGTCAGAGTGCGGTAGATGCCGGAGTAAAAGCTGTTGAGGATATGAATGGAAAACTGCACAGTTATGTGGTGATACCAAGCCCGCATCCGGATCTGTACAAGATTACAGAACGTTATCGACTGGAAAATCTTCTCCCGTATAAAGACTGAGATAGCACGCGGAAGGAGACAATGTGAAAGTGATTGATAATGATCTGATCTCCATCCAGGAAGCAAGAATCCTGGCTGAAAATGCAGCCGCGGCAAAGAAACAGCTTGCTGAATTCTCACAGGAAAAACTGAATCATATTGTGGAAGGCATGCTGGATGCAGTACTTCCGCATTTGGCTGATCTGGCGTGGATGTCGCATGAAGAGACGGGATACGGCAGGACAGAAGATAAAATCGCAAAAAACTATTTTGTGTGTGAAGCGGTGAGAACTCAGATAAAGGATATGAGATGCGTAGGTTTCATTACGGATGAAAGCCGGTCCACGATGAAAGTCGGGGTACCGCTGGGAATTATTACTGCACTGGTACCGTCTACAAGTCCGGTATCCACGACGATTTTTAATGCTGTGATTGCAGTAAAATCCGGAAATGCCATTATCTTTGCTCCCCATCCCAGAGCGAAAAAGACAATCAGCAAAACGCTGGACATTCTGATCGAAGCCGCCCGTGCCTGTGGTCTTCCGGAGCATGGCATAGCTTATTTACATACGGTGGACAGAGAAGGAACAAAGGTTCTGATTACACATCCGGAAGTGAATATGATTTTAAATACCGGTGTCCCTGCGTTTCTGGATATGATCAATCGGTCGGGTAAACCGCTGATCTATGGAGGAAGCGGAAACGGACCGGCATTTATCGAAAGAACAGCAGATATCAGGCAGGCGGTCAGCGATGTGATCGAGAGCAAAACCTTTGATTACGGGATGGTATCTGCTGCGGAACAATCCATTGTAGTTGAAAGATGTATTGAGCCGGAGGTAAGGAGAGAACTGATCAGACAGGGCGCATATTTCATGAGCGAAGAGGAATCTGTCCGGCTGGGAACACTGCTGTACAATCCTGATGGGAGCATGAATGCGGAATTTGTCGGAATATCAGCAAAACGCCTGGCAGCAAGAGCCGGGTTTTCGGTGGGATCAGATGTGAAAATGCTGATTGCAGAAGGGAAATATGCATTAAGTGATAATCCGTATAATCGTGAGAAACTGTGTCCGGTACTTGCCTATTATATCGAAGATGACTGGAAAGATGCCTGCGAAAAATGTATAGAGCTTTTGTTCAGCAGGAATAATGGACACACTTTGGTGATTCATTCGAGGGATGAACACGTAATACGTCAGTTTGCGCTGAAAAAACCGGTAGCCAGAGTTCTGGTTAATACACCGGCTGCTCTGGGCAGCATGGGAGTGACCACGGAACTGTTTCCATCCATGACACTTGGAAGCGGTGCGGCAGGACAGGGAGTCACATCGGAAAATGTATCACCGATGAACCTGGTGTATATCCGTACTGTGGGTAAAGGAATACGAAACAGTGATTACATGAGAAGACACTGCAGTGAAAAAATGACGGAACTGCAGGAAAAACATATGGCAGAACGCATAAAAGGAGCGGAATTGCTTCAGCGTCTGCTGAATGATGCGATTTTCTCCGGCGGAAACAAAATGAAATGAAAAATCAGTAAAAGAAAGAGAGGTATATAATTTGGATATTCGTGAATTTTCTGCGAAACTTGCGGAAGCGACTAAAAATATGACTCCGGAAGAGCGTGATGCGATTCAGAAAATGTTTCAGGGAGTCAGCGACCAGATTGCAAAAAAAGAATCTGCAGCTGCATCATGCGGTACAGAATGCAATACAGGATGCTGTGAAGGATATGCAGGGACTCCAAATCACGGAACTTCGATACCGGATGGTCCCACTGAGCGCATTCTTGCTCTGAAAAAACAGTATATGAAATGGAAACCGTCTATAACCATACATCGTGCGAAGGCTATAACCAAAATTTATAAGGAAAATCCGGGAATGCCCCGAATTCTGCTTCGCGGAAAGAGTTTTCGTTATTGCTGTGAGACGGCACCCCTTGTAATCCAGGAAAATGAGCTGATTGTCGGAAATCCGACAGGAGCGCCGAGAGCCGGTGCATTTGCTCCGGATATTTCATGGAGATGGATGAAGAAAGAACTGGATACAATCGGCACCCGTGATCAGGATCCGTTCTATGTTTCAGAAGAAGATAAAAAATATATGACTGATGTACTTTTCCCGTTCTGGGAAGGAAAATCAGTGGATGAATATTGTGAAGACCAGTACCGTGAATGCGGCGGATGGGAACTGTCCGGAGAATCTTTCGTATCTGACTGTTCCTACCATGCATTAAACGGCGGCGGAGATTCCAATCCCGGATATGATGTGATTACCATGAAAAAAGGTATGATCGATATTCAGAATGAGGCAAAGGAAGCACTGAATCATCTGAGTTATACCAATCCGGAAGATATTGATAAGATTTATTTCTATAAATCAGTAATCGATACCACAGAAGGTGTTATGATCTACGCTCAGCGTCTTTCCGATTATGCACGCCAGCTGGCAGCAAAAGAGACCAATATGCAGCGGAAAGCGGAACTGGAAAAGATTGCCGAGGTTAATGCAAGAGTTCCCAAATATAAACCGGAAACTTTCTGGGAAGCCATTCAGGCTGTATGGACCATTGAATCACTGCTGCCGGTTGAAGAAAATCAGACAGGAATGTCCATCGGACGTGTGGATCAGTACATGTACCCGTTCTATCGTGCAGATATTGACTCGGGACGTATGAACGATTATGAAGCATTCGAACTGGCAAGCTGTATGCTGATTAAAATGTCCGAGATGATGTGGGTAACATCCGAAGATGCATCCAAGTTCTTTGCAGGATATCAGCCATTTGTAAATATGTGTGTCGGCGGATGTACACGTTCCGGTTCCGATGCAACCAATGATCTTACCTATCTTCTCATGGATGCGGTAAGACATACGAAAATCTATCAGCCTTCTCTTGCCTGCCGTATCCACAATAAATCTCCGGAAAAATATCTGCGCAAGATTGTAGATGTTGTCCGTGCAGGTATGGGATTCCCTGCGTGCCATTTTGATGATACCCATATCAAAATGATGCTTGCAAAGGGAGTGTCCATAGAAGATGCCAGAGACTACTGCCTTATGGGATGTGTTGAGCCGCAGAAAGCAGGAAGATTATACCAGTGGACCTCAACCTCCTATACACAGTGGCCCATTGCAATTGAACTTACGTTGAACCACGGGGTTCCGCTCTGGTACGGAAAACAGGTTACACCTGACGAAGGACCGCTCACACAGTATAAAACTTATGAAGAGTTTGACCGTGCGGTTAAAAATCAGATCGATTATATTACAAAATGGACCGATGTCATGACCGTTATCTCACAGAGAGTACACAGAGAACTGGCACCGAAACCCCTGATGTCCATCATGTATGAAGGATGTATGGAAAAAGGATACGGTGTGGAGTCCGGCGGTGCAATGTATAATTACGGACCGGGTGTCGTATGGTCAGGACTTGCAACTTATGCAGATTCCATGGCAGCCATCAAGAAACTGGTATTTGAGGATAAAAAATATACACTGGAGCAGCTGAATCAGGCATTGCTTGCAGATTTTGAAGGTTATGAGCAGATCAGAAGAGACTGCCTGGATGCTCCCAAGTATGGCAATGATGATGATTATGCAGACAATATCTGCTCGGATATTATTCAGTATACAGAACATGAGCATAGAAAGTATAAGACATTATATTCCAGGTTAAGCCATGGTACCCTGTCTATTTCCAATAATACACCCTTCGGTATGATGACAGGCGCGTCTGCCAACGGAAGAAAAGCATGGAAACCCCTGTCAGATGGTATCAGCCCGACTCAGGGAGCAGACTATAAGGGACCGACAGCCATTATCAAATCCGTATCCAAGATGGCCAATGACAATATGAATATCGGTATGGTACATAACTTCAAGCTGATGCCCGGACTCCTGGATACACCGGAAGGGGAACAGGGTCTGATCACGCTGCTGCGTACAGCCAGCATGTATGGTAATGGTGAAATGCAGTTTAACTATGTGGACAATCAGGCAATGCTGGATGCACAGAAAGATCCGGACAGTCACAGAGATCTGGTGGTGCGTGTTGCAGGATACAGTGCATTCTTCACAGAATTATGCAAAGATGTTCAGGATGAAATCATCAGCAGAACCATGCTGACAAAAATTTAAAAACAGTATCCAGGTTAAGGAGTTTATTTATGAGCGAAGTACAGAATGAAAATATTGAACGAAAGGCAGTCATTTTTAATGTACAGAAATATAACATGTTTGACGGTCCGGGTGTCAGAACACTGATTTTCTTTCAGGGATGTCCGCTCAGATGTAAATGGTGTGCAAATCCGGAAGGATTGGAACGAAAATACAGGATAATGTTTAAAACAGACATGTGTGTAAACTGCCATAGATGTGTTGATGTGTGTCCGGTTGGTATCCATGGGATATCACCGGACACGGGGAAGCACCGGATCAACCGGGATAAAAAATGCATCGGATGCCGGGCATGCGAATCAGCCTGTCTGGTTAAGGCTCTGAGTATCATGGGAGAAGAGAAAACGATATCTGAACTGCTGGATATTGTAATGGAGGATAAAGATTTTTACATGATGTCGGGAGGCGGTGTAACCCTTGGCGGCGGCGAGGTAACGAGTCAGCCGGAAGCGGCAGCCAGTCTTCTGGACGCGTGTAAAAGAAACGGTGTAAATACTGCAATAGAAACATGCGGTTATGTAAAGCCGGAGAATCTGAAGATGCTTGCTCCGTTTGTAGATCTTTTCCTGTTTGACCTGAAGCATATTAATTCAGAGCGTCATTATGAATGGACAGGAGTCAGAAACGAACTGATTCTGGATAACGTAAAATGGCTTCTGGGAAACAACAAAAATGTCAAAATCAGGATGCCGCTGTTAAAAGGAGTCAATGACAGGCAGGAGGATATTGAAGGAATTGTCAGACTGCTTACTCCATATCAGGATTACGATAATTTTAAGGGAATTGATCTGCTTCCCTATCACAAGATGGGCGTCAATAAATACAGACAGCTGGGAATGGAATATCAGATAAAAGGTGATCCGTCTCTTTCTGCCCGGGAACTGGATCAGATCGAACACTGGATCAGTGCGTATGATCTGCCGGTGACAGTGGTCAGACATTAAAGGAGGCTGCCAATGGGATTAACAGAAAACAGCGTTGGGAAAATTGACCGGATTATTGAAGAGTCAGTACCCGGAAAGCAGGTTACCATTGCACATGTTATCGCATCTCCCATGCATGATATTTACGAAAGACTGGGGATTGATGATGCGGGTGCCATCGGAATACTTACATTATCACCTTACGAAACTGCAATCATTGCGGCTGACATAGCAACGAAAACTGCAAACGTTCAGATCGGTTTTCTGGATCGCTTCACGGGTTCCGTGGTGATCAGCGGTGATGTACAGAGTGTGGAGACAGCTCTTTCTGCAGTCACAAACACCCTGCAGAATATGATGGATTTTGCAGTGGTACCGATTACCCGGACATAAGAAAGATCCGATACTGATTTCGATAGAGAAAGGAAACGGATGTGAGAAAGAGGATTATGATCATTGGTCCTACGGGAAGCGGAAAAACTACGCTTTGTCACAAAATAAACGGGTATGATGGTCCCCTGCGGAAAACCCAGGATATGATTTTCGGAGTCCATACCATAGATGTTCCGGGATCCTATCTGGATAACCCATGGATGTATAAACATCTGATAGCAGCGGCGCAGAACGGCGCATCTCAAATCGTTCTGATTGTGGATGGGACCGGTAAGCGGGAAGATTATTCACATGGATTTGCAAAGGTATTCAGTTGTCCGGTGACAGGTGTGATTACGAAATGCGGTCCGGAAAGTGAATACGCACAAAAGTGTGAGGAACAGTTAAAAAAAGCAGGGGTAAAAAAGCCCTGGTTTTACATAAGCAGTAAAGATGATGAGGTAGGAATAGAGAAACTGAAAAATTATCTGTTCAGTCTGATGCTGGATGGAGGAAAGAATGAAATTTATAACAGAAAGTGATCTTCGCGCTCAGTTTCATGAACAGCCTTTTACAGACTATCGAATCGAAGAAGGCAGCCGTCTGACTCCGGGGGCCAGACAGTATTTATCGGATCGAAGAGTTCATATACTGGAAAGCGGCACGAAGACGCAGCCGGACAAATTGGCGGTGAAAAAGGAAATATCAGATTCAGACTATTCTCTGGCAAAAGAAAGGCTCATGTGCCAGGTCGAAGTTCTGGAGGCGGAATTTCTTGTTATTACCAGTGAGATCATTGGGGATAATATTGAAATTGCCGGGCAGATATCAAAAATCGGACATGAGTTTGGCAGGATCAGGTCAATCATTGCAGAAGATACTGCAAATTCTGAAATTAATTTTACAGAATGTACCGGTATGAAGCAGATGAATTGTTGTCAGGACCTGGGAAATTGCTTTGAAATTACAGATTTTTATATACAGTCGCCAAATGGCAGAATACTTGTTCAGCTCAATGTGCTGCGGGCCAGGATCAGAATGCTTCGGATTTATGCAGATGAGGCTTTTGATCCCGAGCAGGACAGGGAACGTCTGGCGGCTGTAAAGGATAGAATGAATCAGATTATCAATAAGATATCACAGATCATATGTGCGGCAGCGGGGGTGAAGGAATGCAGAAGAATACAGTAGATTTCCAGTTTTGCGATAAACTGGTGAAAAAATTCAAACAGGTAGTGGAACATCCGATTCGATCGGAAAGCAGCGTCTACTACGTGGGAGTGGATCTGGGAACTGCCTGTGTGGTAACTGTGGTTCTGGATGAGAACCGACAGCCCGTTGCCGGAGCATATGAATATGCAGATGTAGTCCGGGATGGAATGGTTGTGGACTACATAGGAGCAGTTGAAATCGTCCGTCGGATGAAGGAAGAGCTGGAGAAAAAGCTTGGCGTTGAAGAACTTCTTTACGCTGCAGCAGCAATTCCTCCCGGAACCGATACCCTGGACGGAGGTGCTGTGAAAAATGTTGTGGAAGCCGCAGGATATATGATAACAGCACTGGAAGATGAATCGACGGCAGCTAATAAGGTTCTTCATATACAAAACGGAGCTGTTGTGGATATCGGCGGCGGAACTACCGGCATATCGATTTTTAAAGATGGAAAAGTAGTGTATGTGGCAGATGAAGCCACCGGAGGGACTCATTTTTCTCTGGTTCTTTCCGGAGCATATAAGAAAAGCTTTGAAGAAGCGGAAAAATTCAAGCGCAGACAGGAAAACCATAAGGAAATCCTCCCTGTGTTAAAACCGGTGATTGAAAAGGTTTCTTCGATTATCAGCCGTCATGTTGCAGATTATCAGGTAGACAGTATTTCTCTGGTTGGAGGAACCTGCTGTCTGACAGGAATTGAGGAAATTATCGAAAAGAAAATAGGGATTCCCACATATAAGCCGGTTGATCCCATGTTTGTGACTCCTCTGGGAATCGCGTACAGCTGCATCGCAGAGGAAGTATAGGGTGGTGTCTGATGGATTTTCGGATTATCAAATCTCCGTCGCAGGGAACGCTGGAAATCCTGGAACGGAGAATTGGTCCGGGAAACCGGACAGAAGCGGAAAAGGCAGATGCGGTCGGACTTTTGCAGGGAAAGCTGATCGATATGATCGTCGCGGCTGACATCGCTGAAAAAACTGCGGGTGTTACTGTAAAAGATATCAAAGGAAGCTGTCCGCAGAACATGATATTGCTGGCAATATTTGGAGATACCGCTTCCGTGGAATCAGCGATTGAAAAAATCAGGGAAAACTTACGAGGAGAGAAATGAGATGGTAACAGCTAAACTTGTTGATAACATTTGGGCAACCAGAAAATCAGAACTCTTAAATGGTTACAAACTGATGCTTGTGGAAATAATCGGAGGAAAGGATGCCGGAAAACGGATTGTGGCAGCGGATGTGATCAGCGCCGGAATCGGTGATCGGGTTCTGGTAACGATGGGTTCCTCGGCCCGCAGAATGTTTGGAAATGATGAGATACCGGTGGATGCAGCAATTGTCGGTATCATTGATGAAGACTGTCAGTTTGAAGAATAAATATTTACAGATAAAAACATCAGAACAGAAAAGGGGTGAAAACAGGAATGAAAAAGCTTATTGATGCTGCAGCAGTGGAGCGTATGAAATCGGAAGGGATTATGATCGTCCATGTTGACGGCAATACACTGCTGACTCCGGCGGCCCGTGATGCAATCAGCGTAAACGGAATGACGATTCAGGAAGGATGCTGTTCCAACGAGGAACCGGCGGCAGCAGGTGATTCCAGACAGGTGGATGTGAATCTGATCTTCAAAGTGCTTTCCAGTCTGCAGGATCAGGGATTGTTGCAGGATATACTGAGTGCCTGTGCAGCAAAGTGCAGACCGTATGATGCAGAATATGATGCGGCCGGTTTTAAACTGGTACGGGGAAACAGTATCAGAACAGAAGTTCTGGATACCGGAGTTCCCGGGCAGGATGGAAAGGTGAATTATCAGGAAATCATTGGATCCGATGATGAATCTTCTATTTCAGCAGGTATTATTACCATTGATAATGTTGAATTTGACTGGAAAACAGAATGTCAGGAAATCTATTATATCATAAGCGGCTGTATTACCGTTACGATTAACGGAAAAGTATATGAGGCAAAGCCCGGGGATGCATTTTTCATTAAAAAAGGTATCCGGTGCGCCTTTGGTGCAAAAGGATTGGGAAAAGCATTTTATACTACATATTAATGAACAAGGAGGATAAATATGCAGGCTTTAGGTTTCATTGAGACAAAAGGATTGGTTGCCGCTATTGAAAGTGCAGATGCCATGCTTAAAGCTGCCGAGGTTCATCTGGTAGAAAGAACATTTGTAAAAGGCGGAATCGTTACCATTACGGTTACAGGAGATATTGCGGCATGCAAGGCTTCTGTGGATGCAGCAGCTTCAGCGGTTTCCAGAATGGGCGGAACAATTCTTTCCACGCATGTTATTCCGCGTCCTCACGAAAGTCTGGATGGACTGATTATCGGCTCTGCAGGTTCCGGTCAGAAAACAGAGGAAGAACTGAATGATGATGAGGAGTCTCACATATAGCAGAGGCTGTTTTGGATGAAAAATCAGACCTTAAGGCAGAAGAATCAAACCCTGAGTCAGAGGAAGCAGACCCTGAGTCGGAAGGTGAAGCTGAGGATGTGACGGAAGAGGAAGCTGAAGAGCAGAACACTGTGCGTAAGTTATCGGAAGCAAATCGGAAATCCATTGAAGAAATGCTGATGACAGAGGATGTTGACCGTGTTATTTCACAGTTGAAACGCTTCCGTGCAGCAGATGTAAAAGAAATGGTACGGGATGAGTATCCTGACATGGATTTGAATGGCGCATCTGCAATGGACATGACGAAGAAAGAACTGCTGGATTGTCTGAGAGATTTTTACAAAAATGAAAGGCAGGAAGAAGTATGATGGAAAACCTTGATTTTGATCTGCGCTCCGTGCAGGAAGCCAGAGATCTTTGCAGATATGGTGCTATAGCTGCAGCGCAGATCGCAAAGTATACAGAAGAACAGATTGATAAGATTTTGCGGAATATGGTCAAAGTTGCCGAAGAGCATGCGGCAGAACTTGCTCAGATGGCAGTGGAAGAGACCGGATTCGGAAAAGTGCTTGATAAAACATATAAAAATCATGCAGCGTCAACGTTATTGTATGATTATATTAAAGACATGAAGACACAGGGCGTTATCAGCGAGGACCCTGTCAATAAAATGTTTGAAGTAGCAGATCCTGTCGGATTGATCATGGGAATTGTACCTTCTACCAATCCCACTTCAACGGTAATCTATAAATCCATGATTGCGATCAAGGCGAGAAATGCAATTGTATTTTCCCCCCATCCGTCTGCGCTGAAATGTACCTCCAGGGCTGCAAAACTGATGGCACAGGCAGCAGTGGATGCAGGTGCTCCTTCGGACCTGATCGGATGTCTCTCCATGTGTACCATGCAGGCCACCAACGAACTGATGCATAATGATGCAATCAAGCTGATCATTGCAACCGGCGGTCCGGGTATGGTAAAAGCAGCATACAGTGCAGGAAAACCGGCAATCGGAGTAGGAGCAGGTAATTCTCCGGCTTATATTGAACGTACTGCAGATGTGAAAAAAGCGGTTTCCAATATCATTGCAAGTAAAACCTTTGATAACGGAACAATCTGTGCATCTGAGCAGTCCATTGTCGTAGAAGAATGCAATCGCGCTGCAGTTGTTGCAGAGCTGAAAGCACAGGGAGCATATTTCCTGAATCCGGATGAACTTGCAAAAGTATGTAAAGTGCTGTTCAAAAACGGACACACCATGAATGCGAAATTCGTTGGAAGATCTGCAAAGGCGATTGCAGACGGCGCCGGAATCAGCGTACCTGACAATACGACCGTGCTGATCGGACCTCAGGCAGGTGTTGGCGAAGAGTATCCGCTGTCCTATGAAAAACTGACATGTGTACTTGGATTTTATGTGGTACGCGACTGGCATGAAGCATGCGAGCTCTCCATGAAACTGCTTCAGAATGGTATCGGACATACGATGAATCTGCATACGCAGGATGAAAAAATTGTGCGGGAATTTGCTGCCAAACCGGCATCCCGTATTCTGATCAACACAGGCGGAAGCATGGGAGGAACGGGACTCAGCACCGGTCTGGCACCGGCATTCACACTCGGATGCGGTACTATGGGAGGAAGTTCGGTTTCTGAAAACGTGACGCCGCTGCATCTGATTAATAAAAAGACAGTTTGTTATGGAATCAGGGAAGTTACTACAATGCTTACAGATGACAAGACATTCCATGCAAACGGTGCAGCCGGATGCACAGGGAATCATACAGTATCATCAATCTCACCTGCACCGCTGACTTACAGCGTAGGATGCAATAGCTGCGGATGTGATGCGCAGTCACCGGCAAGTTTTGCAAATCAGTCACAGCCAGCATCAGATGAAGGAATCAATCTGGAACAGCTGAAGGAGATGATCAACGGTCTGGTAAATGCCATGAAAGGAGAATAACATGAATACTGGCTATGAGGAAATACTGGATCTGTTTCTGAAAGCGCTGGAATCAGTAAAATCGGAAGATTCTGATGTATATACAGAGGATGCCAGAAATGGTCTTGTTCCGGTGGGCATTTCCAATCGACATGTACATCTGACAGAAGAGGCCGTAGAGATTCTTTTTGGAAAGGATCATAATCTGGAGCGGATTAAAAACCTGTCACAGCCCGGACAGTTTGCATGTAAGGAGTGCGTAACTTTGTGCGGTCCCAAGGGTGTGATTGAAAAGGTCAGGGTACTGGGCCCGACGAGAAATAAAATTCAGGTTGAAATTTTATCCGGAGATATGTTCAAGCTTGGTGTTAAGGCACCTTTAAGACAGTCCGGAGATCTGGCAGGAAGCGGCGGGATTATTATTGTAGGTCCCAAAGGTACCGTACAGATTGAAGAAGGCGTGATCGTAGCGCAGCGTCATATTCACATGAATCCCAGAGAAGCAAAAGCATATGGCGTTTATGAAGGACAGATTGTCAGACTGGCAGTGGAAGGGCCAAGAGCAGGCATCATGGATAACGTGGTGGTCAGAGCAGACGATACAGGAGCTCTGGAATGCCACATTGATACAGAAGAGGCAAATGCATACTGCATTGACTCAAAAACAAAATTAAAGATTGTTAAATAATGATATTACATTTAAAATAGGAGGAAATTAAAATGACAAAATATGATGCATTAGGAATGATCG
>JBJELO010000064.1:2301-3883 GCA_051879195.1 Lachnospiraceae bacterium | reverse complement strand
CCTTCCTTTTCGGGGACGGTGTCCGTCTGCTCCTCCTGCCAGAAGTCCAGATCCACTTCCTGCCCCGTATTTTTCCCATCGAAAAATGCATCCAGAAAGCTTTCCAGCTTTTCCTGCTTCAGCATCCGCTTTCACCTCCCATTCCGGAAAAACCGCTGTTTTTCAGTTCTTTTATCACATCATCCACCGTTACGGCGTCGGGATAATACCTGCGGGCCATGCGGTTGGCGGCTGTGGTATAGAAACTGTTGCCTGCAAAAAATTCTTTGGAATCCTTGCTGGTGACCACATTTCCCTGGAAAAACAGCCCGGTCCGATCGGCATACTGCGCGCAGAATTCCACGTCATGGGAAATCATCAGCACCGTTACACCGCGTTTTACCAGTGTTCTCAGGATTTCTCCCAGTTCCTTTTTGAAATGATTGTCAATACCTTTTGTGGGTTCATCCATCAGAAGAATCCGGGGACGGAGAAGCAGGATTTTCGCCAGTGCCAGACGCTGCTGCTCGCCTCCGCTCAGATCGTAGGGATGACGGTCCATAAGATCTTCCAGCTTCGTCAGCGCGGCAATTCCTGCTACAGCATCCTTTTTCGCCATATCAATGGGATAGGCGCTGCTCTTTTTTTCTTTTTTTCCATCGATCATTTCATACAGATCGTCTCTCACCGTTTTTTTCACAAACAGGCTCTGAGGATTCTGGGGAAGAACACCCAGAAAACCGTGATACAGCTCGTCATCCGTGTATTTGCTGATTTCCTTTCCTTCCAGCCAGATTTTACCTCTGTAGGGATAGCGGATACGGGCAATCAGGCTCATGGCAGTGCTTTTACCGGTTCCGTTGCCGCCCACAAGGGCAAAAATCTCACCTTTTTTCACATCGAGGGACAGTCCTTTTACCACATCCGGCAGATCCCGGTCATAGCGGAACCAGACGTCCTTCAGACGGATCTCGGGAACCTCCCTTTCCTGACTTCCATGAGCCGCAATCCGTTCACGTATATTTTTTCCGGTTCCGGCTTCATTCCCGGTTCCGACTTTATTCCCAGCTCCGGTTTCATTTCCATCCCCGAAGCGGGTTTTTTTCGGTTTCAGGCCGCGCTGCTGCATCTCCTCCTGGAGCCATCTTCTTCCTCTGCTTACCGTCAGCGGACAGGCCAGACTGCTTTCCACTCCCGCATAGATCTGCATGGGACTGGGCATGGATAGAAACATATCGTGGCTCATGTTTTTCAGCTGTTTTCCGATCTCGCCGGGTGTTCCTCTGGCAATGATCTGTCCTTCATCCATGACGTACACCTGATCGGCCCAGGGGATGACATCCTCCAGACGGTGCTCTGTCAGAATAACTGTAGTTCCCACGTCACGGTTGATTTTCCGCACCGTTTCCAGAAAGTCGGAAGCTGCAATGGGATCCAGCTGGGAAGTGGGTTCATCGAGAATCAGAAGACTGGGATGCATGGCCATGACCGAAGCCAGATTCAGAAGCTGTTTCTGACCGCCGGAAAGTTCCGTAACCTTCTTCATAAACCATTCATGAATACCGAAATAGGAAGCCATTTCCGCCACACGGAGACGTATGGT
>JBJELO010000064.1:0-2201 GCA_051879195.1 Lachnospiraceae bacterium | reverse complement strand
CATATACCATGGCAGATTTCTTTCCATGTTGGCTTTTGCCTTGAGATTCCGGAATACTGCATCCTCCCACACCCCCAGCATAAACGGAAAAAAGCAGATTCCCGCCCAGGCGGCATAAACCGCAATGCTCTGTGCCATCACCGGAATTCCTCCGATAATGATTACAGGATTGTACTGCGCAAATGCCGCACCTGTATAGAATCCGGAAAAACATACTGCGGTGAGTCCCAGAAGAATTCCGGTAATGATTCCATCTCTCCGGTCAAACCGGAAAATGGAAAATGCCGTTCTTCCTTTCAGTCCGTACCCCCTTGCGGACATGGAATCAGAAGTATCAATGGCATTTTCCAGCGCCCAGGTGACAAGAATGGAAAAAAGCGTGATTCCGTGTTTTATTTTCTGCAGGATATTTCCATTACTCATATCTCTGCCTACGGATTTCTGACTGTTCCGTATGACTTTCAGCTGCTGTCCGAAACGCGGCACGAAACGGAACACCATGGAAAGCACAAGGGACAGCGACGGAATGACCCGGCCGAACAGGTAGACAAATTTATCGGTAGTCATCACCTCGTTGTAACAGGAGAACCACAAAATGGCAATGAACAGCATGGAAGCCAGCACAATGCCATAAACGATGGATTCCAGGGTCACCGGTCCCGTTTTCAGATAAAACAGGGTGGTCACGCCGTAATGATTAAAAGCCGGATTGATAAATGCCACAATGATCATGGCGGGGAGCATGCCCAGCATATTGAATTTCACCACGCTTTTCCAGCCCTTCAGCCGGACGGCATAGGCTGCCGCGCCGGCAAATGACAGAGCCAGAAGCACAGGATGGCTGACAAACATGGTTGTCAGCAGTACAAGAAGGAAATAGAAAAAATTCACTGCAGGATGACACCCGGCAAAGGCATCCGCTCTTTTATTCGTCATAATACTGATCTCCCACGTCTCGTCCCAGATCGCAGGTATAGCGCCATTCAATGACATCCCCGTCGCTTACCTCATATTTGGAACAGCCATAGTTGGGGAACCATCCGTTGACGGAATACATCCATCCGGAAAGTTCGCCGCAGTCAAATTCATACAGCTGATTGATGCCTTCCACATAATAGGAGCTGTATGCAGGCGTGTAGCTTGCTTCCATATGGATATCGGTTTCACGACACACCCGGTAGAGAACATCATAAACGGTTTCGCCCGGTGTATACTCCACTTCGGAAAGATACAGAATCCATCCGTCCGACGGTACAAAATCGCTTTTGGCTTTATTCAGATCATCCAGGTTGTTAAGAATCGTGGAACATTCAATGGAGATTTTGCAGGTATGCAGTTCTTCGCCTGAGCTGCTGCCCTGATTCCCCTGCTGATTATTGTTGGAATGATCCGAATTGCTGCTGTTGTCGGAATTGCCGTTGTTATTCGAATTACCACTACCTGAATTACTGTCATTATCAGAATTATTGTTATTGCCGGAAGCATTATTGTCCGAATCAGCAGAGTTATTTTCCTGATTTTCGTCAACCGTAGTCTTTCCTCCAACCAGATAATAGGTATCACCCACTTCGGATACAGGGAATGTCAGTGTGGTGTATTCTTCTTTTTCTTTCCCGTTTTCCTTCTCCCTGGTTTCAATGGTGACATCGCACATCTTCTCCGGTACGCCGTCCACCAGCTTGCAGAGAATCACCAGATCCGCATCCCATTTTTCAGAAAGCATCACCGTCAGTTTTGCCGGTGCCGCCATATTCTCTTTCGGCAGCGTCACACCAAGTCCCACAGACGCGTTGTTGGCAGCTTTTTTCACCTCTTCTACCTGATCATTTGTAAAAGACACCTTCAGATTCTGTTTCACAGGATTCTGAATTTTTTTACCCTCATAGCTCCAGTAATAGGAAATATGCATCTTTTCATCTGTGGAATAAAATTCGAAAACGGCATCCTTTCCTGCAATTGCTTCCATCTGTGCCTGTGTAACAACACAATCCTCCGGCAGTGTCATTCTCGAATCCGTGAACAGCTCCTCAATATCGATATTGCTGTTATTTTCCGCTGCCCCGTCTGAAGCCTGCTCCGGTTTCTCCAGGGGCGTAATCTGACTGCTGTTGGTGGTACACCCTGCAGTAAACAACAGCATAGCCAGTAAAATCATAAGTATTTTGCTGAATTTTTTTCTCATCCTTCTCCTCCCGACTGTG
>JBJELO010000063.1:0-3891 GCA_051879195.1 Lachnospiraceae bacterium | reverse complement strand
CGTAGCCGGAAGGGGCAGGGATGACTCCGGCCAGAAGATAGATCAGGGCGCAGATGAGCCAGGATCTGCCTGCTGAAATGCTGCCGGTACCAATACTGCCCGGAGCAGTATTCCCGGAAATGAAGGTAATCCACGGGATCATGTACAGGCAGCCGAGTTTCAGTATATTCAAAGCAATCAGGCATGCAAGTCTCTTTTTTTCATGGAGAAGAAGCCGTCCTTCTGTCTGGAGAAGAAAGAGCTGCTGCCTGCCTTTTTCCAGCTTTTCGGGCCATCTGCCGCCGAGGCGGGCAGCAGGTTTTTCAATCAGAGAAAAGATGAAATCGGACAGTGGGCGGCATGTGGCGGCCAGAAGAATCACGACACAGATGACCAGAGCCAGAATGCAGCCGGCAGCGATCAGGTACCGGTACTGGCTTAACGCCTGCCGGATGTCATTTCCGCACAGAAGCAGTGCAGCAATTCCGCATAATGTGATTACCAGCTTGTGAAATGTATACTGAACCATTGCGATTCCGGCCCCTCTGGCGGGCTCCAGGCCGCTTTTGCTGAGGTACCAGATTTCCGCTATGCCGCTGCCGGTTCCCAGCGTAAACAGGCGGAAAAATTCACAGTAAAATGCGCAGCAGATTCCGTCCTTTACAGAAAGACGGGAGCCGTTTTCCAACTGCCCGGCTGCCGTCCGGATGACCAGTCCCTCCAGCGCAAACCGCAGAGAAGCAAGCAGCAGAATCACTGCCAGCACCCCCGGTCCTGTACGTTTCAGTTCCAGAACAACTTTTGCCAGCTCATCAGGGAAAAACACAACCACAATTCCGATCAGACCAAGAAGAAGTGCCAGCCGCAGCAGCGTTTTACCGGCAGATATATTTTTATCAACCTGTTTTTTTGCATTTTGTTTATTCAATTCATCCAACTCCATTGTTATATTTCCGTAACAAAATATGTATGACACAGGAATTTCGGAAGCGTGAAACACGGAGAAATCCATTTAACGCTTCATCATAATAGTATTCATAATTTATACAGTACAGTATATATAAAAACATCTGTCCCGGTAACCGGACAAAAGAAAATACCTGTAACAAAAAAGGACAAAAAGAAAAAAATGTACCGATTCCCCTTTATTTGGACAAAACAGTAAAACTGAGACTTTCTTTTTTTCCGATAATTTCGTATGCTGTATTTATATACTTTGGCGGCTGCCCGGATCATTTTCAGGAGTTCAGTATTTTACCCGGGATTCGGTCGGCTGCATATTTCAGGACAGAAGGGAAGTCAATCGAATGGATGTCAGAAAATTGAACAGGGGCTTGATTGAGCTTGCGGTTTCGCAGGGGATTCGCGAGATCCGTCAGGATCCGAAGCGGGGAATCAGGCGCCTGTCAGATTTGGGCGAGCATTTTGCCAGCAGATGGTTTTCAGATAATATATTTCTCCAGATTCATGAAATTCTGAAAAAGGAAGACAGCAAGTATTTCCGTCTGGTCCAGAATCTTCTGGATTATGTAGATGAAGAAACGATAAAATGTTTTGGGATTAATCTGGGGTACAACAGCTGGACCTGCGGAGTCAGCCGGATGAGACAGCAGCAGGAGGAATTACAGGGAGCGGCCGGAATACCGGCAGAAGTGAAGGTGCAGGCAGAGGGAAAGGCGCCGGAATCAACAGGGACACCGGCAGCAATCAAAACACAGGTGGAAGGCAGGGCGCAGGCAGCCCAAACCGCCGGAAAGACGAAAAAACGGGTGTCCTGGCTTTGCGAGCTTCCCTACAACAGCGGAAAGGGAGATCCTTCCGAGAAGCTGAACAAGCTGTCGGAAGCTATTAACCGCAGGCGTCAGAGGGGTGTCTATGCGTATGCCCTGTATCCCCGTGAAACATTTGCGCAGAACCCGGAACTGGTATTTCTTCTGGACCGGCATCCTGACTGTGCTTTTCTGTGGTTTTTCCGGGAATCCGACCTGACGGAACCACAGCTGAATGTGCTGAAGAAACATAATAACTGCCTGTATCTGTTCCCGGCTCTGAAAGCAGATGGAACACCGGCTGTGGAGATTGCGGAAAAGATGCGCAGGCATAAGATTCTGTATTCCTATTACCATATTTATGAAGACACGGAAAATGGGCTGAAGGATCAGCTGGACAAGCTCCAGCCGGTGATGGCGGAGGAGCCGTCGGTTCTGATCATGAAGGCAGCCCCCGGTGTCAGCGCGGAGTATCGCAGAAAATTTGCCAGAGAAATCTGGGACAATCGGAAAGACCCGGCCTATGATACATTTCTCATCGAGCTGACGGAAGATTGCCGGGCGATTGACGAAATGATAGCAGGCGTTAGAAAATGATGGATAATTGACAGACCCGGAGATCAGGACGGAGATTTCGTCTTTGCATCCGGGCTGTTTTTTTCGAGAAATACGAGAGCAGACTTTTCCACAACTTCATGAATGTGATCGAGAAATTCATCTACGGGCATGATCTCTTTTGAAGTCAGCCAGCGCCGGATGGCGGAGTAGAAAGCATCACAGAAAAAGGTGATGGAGAATGCCTGCTGTTTTTCATCGGGAAAGATGTCCTGAAGGATGCAGCGAAGGTAGATGGACAGTGTCTCATAAAAATAGTCGTGGAAAGAGTTCTGTCCTTCGATCTGAAGGGCATTCCGGTAAAATTTCGTTTCGGAATAAAAATACCGGCAGATGGAGGCAAAGATACTCCAGCCGGTGTCAGTCTCCGTCACTTTCATATGTTCCAGAAAATCCACATAGTAAATCCAGTTGACCAGATCGTATTTGTCACGGAAATGATAGTAAAAGCTTTTGCGGTTGATTCCGCATTTTTCGCAGATTTCCCCCACGCTTATCCTGGAAAAATCTTTCTGTTCCATCAGCTCCTTCATGGAAGCTGCCAATGCCATCCTGGTAATGTTCGAATCAGGCATTCTGATCCTCCTTCGTGATAGTTTTTCGGGTTCAGCCGGTCAGATTCCGGAAAGTTCTCCGGACTGTGCCGATATTAAACTCTATCATAAAACAGAATTTCAAAAAAATCACCGGGCAATTTTGTGAAAGTGTCGTTATGGGGATAAATACTGCTGTCAGGATGGAAAAACCGGATTTTTTTGAGAAAAAATTATTGAAAATGTGGTAAATTGTTTGACTTTCAAATGTCAAAATATTATAATAATAGTATGGAGGAACAGTTTTATAACCCGTGGTTGTTTTCAGGAATGCGGGAGGAGGATTTTCGTGGTTGGGGAACAAATGGAAAGAATCAGAAACAGACGAATGAAGTCTTTGAGAAATTCACTTGGGCTGAAGCAGAAGGAATTTGCCCAGTCCGTGGGTGTCTCGGAGGGATTGATCAGTAAGGTGGAAAAGGGTGTTATACCCGTAACGGATAAATTGATAACCAAGGTGGCGCTGGAATACAATATGAATCCGGAGTGGCTGAAGGGGAACAGTGAGGATGTGAGCAATACCTCCGCCATTTATGACAGCCAGCAGCTTCGCCGACTGGCACGGTTTCAGGACGATCGTGGTGAGAGAAATGAACTGGAGATCCGGATCCAGCAGTCCAGGATGCTTGAGGAATCCCTGAAGGATATCACCGGTATGCCTGAGGGGATGGCGCTGGAATATCTGAAATCAGTCAATCAGTGTCTGGAGAAGCTCCATATGTACATATTTTACCTGAAAAATATGGATATGCGCAAAACCAATATGGAACCGGTTATGGAAGAACTGGAACAGGACATTATGCATTCCATGAACGATCTGAAACAGCTGTTTTCGTGCATGGAGATCGGAAAGACAGCGTATTAAATTCACTGTTGAAAAACAGATTTTTTCGTGCTATAATGCACACGTTGAGCAGGATAAATGGTCGCGGGAG
>JBJELO010000062.1:0-3915 GCA_051879195.1 Lachnospiraceae bacterium | reverse complement strand
GCGCAGCATTTATTCTGCAGTATCTGCTGACATTCGTGCAGATGAAAAGTTTCAACACCAGTTACCGCAGGCTGCGGCAGCAGGGCCGGGTGGCGATCGGTAAAAGTAAAGGTGCTTTACGGGCCGGTGCCATTGCCATGTTTGCCATAGATGAAAGCGGAAGCATACTGGAAGGAAGTTACATGCAGGGTGTTACCGTTTTTGCCAGATTCCATGAACTGAAAGGTTTTGAAGGCATGGATGTGGGCAGCATCAAACCGGAGGACTGCAGAAATCTTCATCTTGCCAGACCGCTGTCCAAAGCAGTTCAGGAGGCGTCTTCCAATTACAATATTCTCATGAATGGCGGTGAAATCCAGGAAGAACCTGCACCACTAACAAAAGTTGTCAATATGTTCAGCCGCAAAAAGCGGGCATAGAAAAATGAGGAGGTCAATATGGATATTGTTGTAAACGTTGCTGAAGGTTTTATGGGCCTGTTTGATACAGGAGCGCAGACATTTGTAGGATGGGTTTCCGGCATCGTTCCCAAAGTACTGTTACTGCTGGTTTTCATGAATGCCTTGATTGCTTTGATCGGACAGGAAAGAATCAATAAGTTCGCCCGCGTCTGCTCAGGAAATGTAATTCTCGCGTATGGTGTTCTTCCTTTTATTTCCGCATTCATGCTGGGAAATCCCATGGCACTGTCGATGGGCAAATTCCTTCCCGAAAGAATGAAACCCAGTTATTACGCATCATCTACTTATCACTGTCATACCAACAGCGGTATGTTCCCGCACATCAATGTAGGCGAAATCTTCATTTACCTGGGAATTGCAGACGGTATCTCCACACTGGGTCTGAGTACAACACCTCTGGCACTGCGTTACATGCTGGTTGGTCTTGTAATGAATTTCTTCGCAGGCTGGGTTACCGATTTTACCACAAAAATGGTTATGAAACAGCAGAATATCGAACTGAAAAATACACTGTAGAAAAGGAGAGGAACGAAAATGGCAGAATACAGAGCAATTAAGATTGAAAGAGGCAGCGGCGGATTCGGCGGTCCGTTAACAGTAAAACCGGAAGCCGGTAAAGATAAACTGGTTTTCATCACCGGCGGCGGTGCAGAGCCGGAAATCGTTGGCAAAATCGTGGAACTGACAGGCTGTACTGCAGTTAACGGTTTCAAGACTTCTGTTCCCGATGAAGAAACTTTCCTGGTGGTAATCGACTGCGGCGGCACTCTGCGGTGCGGCATCTATCCTCAGAAGAGAATTCCCACCATCAACATTATGCCCGTTGGAAAAAGCGGACCTCTGGCAAAATTCATCACAGAAGACATCTATGTTTCCGCTGTAGGTCTGAATCAGATCAGCCCTGCTGATGACGCAGCTACTCCGGCAAAGGAAGCTGCTCCCGCAAAAGAGGCTTCTCCGGCAAAAGAGACTTCTCCCACAAAAGCAGAAGCCGGAAAAGAAACAGCAGCTAAAGAAGAAGCTCCCAAACGTGAGTTCAAATACAGCGCTGATAAAAAGGTTTCCCAGACTCTGGCTGAAAACAGCAAGAACAGTATTATCCAGAAGATTGGTATGGGAGCCGGTAAAGTAGTAAATACCCTGTATCAGGCAGCCAGAGATGCGGTTCAGTCCATGATCACCACCATTCTCCCTTTCATGGCATTTGTAGCCATGCTGATCGGTATCATCCAGGGTTCCGGTTTCGGTGACTGGTTTGCAAAGATGCTGGTTCCGCTGGCAGGCAACGGCATCGGATTAATCGTGCTCGGTTTCATTTGCTCCATCCCCGTACTGTCCGCTCTGCTGGGCCCCGGCGCAGTAATCGCACAGGTAATCGGTACCATGATCGGTGTGGAAATCGGCAAGGGCAACATCGCTCCCAGCCTGGCTCTGCCTGCATTATTTGCAATCAACACCCAGTGTGCATGTGATTTCATTCCCGTAGGTCTGGGTCTTGCAGAAGCAGAACCCGAAACAGTAGAAGTTGGTGTTCCTTCCGTTCTCTACTCAAGATTCCTCATCGGTGTTCCCCGTGTACTGGTTGCATGGGTTGCAAGTATCGGACTTTATCCCAATATGTAATTGTCAGAGCCACGCAGTGTTTTCGCTGCCGGCTCCGGACAGCTCCCCCGGCTTATAGGGAGCGGTAACAAAAACAAGTAAATCATTACAGATAACAGATAATTTTACAGACAGATGGTTTAACAGATATTTTAAAGCAGTTTGCAGAAAGGATCAGATAATATGAACAGCTGGTTAAATTTAGAAGGTAAAACAGTAATCGTAACAGGTGGTGCATCAGGTATCGGCAAAGCAGTAGCAGAAGAATTTCTGGATCAGGGTGCCAATGTTGTTATCGCAGACATGAGCCCCAATGCACCGGAGATGGATTCCGATTCCGACAAGCTTCTGTATGTGGTAACCAACGTTACAGATCGTGAAAGCGTTGAAAATATGGTAGAACAGACCGTAGACACATTCGGAACAGTCGATGTTCTGGTAAATAATGCAGGTATCAATATTCCCAGACTTCTGGTGGATCCCAAACAGCCCCACGGAGAATTCGAACTGGATGACAATGTATTTGACAAGGTTGTCAATGTCAATCTGAAAGGTGTTTACTTATGCGCTCAGGCAGCAGGCCGTGTCATGGTAGATAAAAAAGACGGTGTCATCATCAACATGTCATCAGAAAGCGGACTGGAAGGCTCCGAAGGACAGAGTATCTATGCAGCAACCAAAAATGCAGTAAACTCCTTCACCAGATCATGGGCAAAAGAACTGGGCAAACAGGGTGTACGTGTGGTAGGCGTAGCACCCGGCATCATGGAAGCAACCGGATTACGTACCATCGGTTACGAAACAGCTCTGGCCTATACCAGAGGCATCACGGTTGATGATCTGAGAGCAGGCTACAGCAAAACCTCCACCACTCCTCTGGGCCGCTCCGGCAAACTGTCAGAGGTTGCTGACCTGGTATGCTATCTGGGCAGCGAAAAGGCCTCCTATATCCACGGCGTAACCTACAATGTGGCAGGCGGCAAAACAAGAGGCTGATAGAAAACTGAAAGCAGATTAATCTGCCGGATTTCCATCCCCCTGAAAAATTGCAGCTTTAATCGGTCTATATTTTCAGGTATAATCAAATTATCCTTTACATAATAACCCGGTGGGCATGTCATCCTGAGGATGGATGCCCGGGGAACGGGTTATGGGAAATGATGACCGGATTATATTGTATGACATATTTTTGGGGGACATATGTTATGAGAACAGGAACTTCAGACAGCAGGCTTGCACAGATTCTGAATATCATGGAACTGCGCAAAAATGCCAGGCTGGAAAGTCTGGCCGAGAAACTGAAAGTCGGCACAAAGACCATAAGAAATGATATCAAGGAACTGAATCAGATCCTTGACGGAAGTGCTCTGGTGGAATCCGCATCGGGCAGATATATGCTGTTTATTCTGGATGATCAAAGCTTCCAGAAGAAAAAACAGCTGGTTTACTGCCAGAACGATTATCTGAATTCACCGGCAAAGCGATACGGCTACATTATGAGGCGGCTGATGCATGAGGAAAATGCAGTGCTCATTGATGATCTGGCAGATGAAATGTGTGTGGGACGCACCACCATCAATGTGGATCTGAAAAAACTGCGTGAAATGCTGGACAGTTATCAGGTAAAGATCATCGGTAAAACCAATACGGGGATCCGCCTGGAAGGCGAGGAACTTCAGCTCCGTCTGTTCATACTGGAACACATGTATGATCATGTTTTCGAAAGATTTATACTGGACGACGATCTGGAGATCATGGTAAACGAATGTTGTGAGGAATTCGGCCTGGATTATATGACTTCACAGTATTTCATGCGCTCCTATACGCTGATGATAGACCGCGTACTGAACGA
>JBJELO010000061.1:0-3922 GCA_051879195.1 Lachnospiraceae bacterium | reverse complement strand
ACCGTCTCCACATTCCCGGTCGCCGGAAACATGTCCACGCTGCACATCTTCTTCACCTCATACCCATGGGCAAAAAACATCTCCAGGTCCCGTGCCAGTGAAGTCGGTTTGCAGGAAATGTAAACAATCCGATCCACCTGATAGGCCAGCAGTTTCGGAAGTGCTTTCGGATGGATTCCGTCTCTGGGCGGATCCAGTACCAGCAGGTCAGGTTTATCCTCAATGGTATCCAGCACCTTCAGTACATCGCCTGCCAGGAAAGTGCAGTTTGTCAGGCCGTTGAGCGCTGCATTTTCCTTCGCTGCTTCTACGGCTTCCTCCACGATTTCCACGCCGGTGACCGCTCCGGCTGCCGGTGCAAGAACCTGAGCGATGGTACCGGTACCGCTGTACAGGTCAAATACATTGCAGCCTTTTGTGTCACCAATGTAATCCCGGGCGATGGAATACAGCACTTCTGCTCCTTTTGAATTGGTCTGGAAGAAAGAAAAGAGAGTGATTTTAAACTGCAGTCCCAGCAGTTTTTCCACGATATAGCTTCTTCCGTACAGCAGGTCGGTCCGGTCATTCTGAACCACATCCGCCAGGCTGTCATTATACGTATGAAGCACACCCGTCAGGGTTCCTTCCAGTTCCAGCCCACAGAGCATATCTGTAAATGCTTTCAGCATCTTTTTTTCCCCTTCCGGACTGCCGCTTTCCTCTTCCGGATAAGCGCTGCTGGTTACCAGATCCACCAGAATTTCCCCGGTAAATGCTGTTTTTCGTACCAGAAGATGGCGCAGATAGCCTGTATGACGCATGCGGTGATAGTAGGGAAGCTGCTGTTCCCTGAAAAATTCCAGAACTGCCTTCAGAATTATGGAGAAATCTCCGTCCGCGATCCTGCAGCCGTCAACCGTTACGATATCATGAAAACTTCCGCGTTTATGCATACCCAGGGACAGGTCCCCACCTTTTACTTCATCGCCGAATGTATATTCCATCTTGTTTCGATAACCGCAGGGAACCGGACTGGGCTGAACACCGTCATAGATCAGTTTCTGACCGTATTTTTCAAAAACAGGCTGCATCAGACTGCGTACCTGCTCTTCTTTCAGTTTCAGCTGTGTTTCATAGGGAATGCTCTGGTACAGACAGCCTCCGCAGCTGCCAAAGTGTCTGCATACATCTTCGGCACATTCCAGAGGAGAGCGTTCCAATATCTCCAGAAGCCGGCCTTCCGCCTTTCCGTTTCGCGCTTTTTTTATGGAAAACCGGACTTTCTGCCCGGGAAGTGCCTGTTTCACGGAAACTTTTCTGTCCTCCACATGACAGAATCCCTTATCCGGAAAATCAATTCCTTCTATAACTGCTTCAAATATCTGTCCTTTTTTCATAGATTCCTCCCTTAGACAAACGAAAGGTACCTCACCACCGGTGGGGTACCCCCTGTGAACGGACCGGGTATTGATCCGTTTCTTTTTATTTTTAGTTTTTTCTTACTTCTTTATGATTTCGATGTTCTTCGCCTCATCCGGTTTCAGGCACCCGACTTTTATTCTTCAGCTGCTTTCTTTGCTTCCGCTTCTTCATCAACGAAGATATCTTCTTCCTCATCTTTGTTTTCTTCAGCTGCTTCCGGTTCTTCCTTCGAATCCTCATCGAAATCTTCGAAAAATTCATCATCTTCAAAATCATCTTCGAATTCATCCGGGTCGGGGGTCAGCTTTTTGTACAGCAGAACAGCTGCTATTGCAATCACTGCTACTGCTGCAATCGTACCTGCTATCCAGCAGATTTTCTTTTTGGATTCGGATTTCTTAAGCCGTTCTACAATACGCTCAAGATCTTCTCTGGTAATGTTGTTCATGTGAAACACGTCCTTTCATTCTCTTATGTTCTCCCACATCCGCGGAAGATACATATTTGCAATTAGTATACCATAATCCTGATGAATTTACTACTGAAATCTGAATTTTCGTGAATTTCGCCACACCTGTACTCAGATTTTTTTCAGTTTTGCAAAGGATGCAAACATACGCTTTGTTCCCACATCGTCAAATTCGACGCTGACTTCAAAGTCCCGTTTCCCGTCCTGAATGGCAAGAACCGTGCCTTCCCCGAATTTGATATGCTTCACCCGGTCTCCCACATCGTAAGGCAGCTTCTCCATCTTTTCCACCTTGAACTGACGTCCCAGTCCGCTTTTTGCTGCCTCTGTCAGTGCATTGGACCGGGGTCTGGAAGCAAACGATCTTCCACCGCCATAGCCTGAACCGCTTCCGCCGTAACCCGAACCGCTTCCGCTGAAACCCGGGTCTCCAGAACTTCTTTCTCCCGTGCCGGCAGCGCCTGCCGGCCGACTCCTGTCCGTTACTTCCGATGAAATGCGGACCGGCACGCCCGCAGGCTTTCTTCCCACATTGGTATCCAGCAGATTCAGGGGAATCTCATTACAGAACCGGGAAACCCGCAGATAGCGCGTCTCTCCGTTGATCATGCGCTGTCTCGCACAGGTCAGCGTCAGCTCCTTCCGAGCCCGGGTGATTCCCACATATGCCAGCCTCCGCTCTTCCTCCAGATCGCCGGGATCGTCGGAATCAATGGACATGTGACTGGGAAACAGGCCATCCTCCATCCCACACAGATACACACGGTCAAATTCCAGACCTTTGGCACTGTGCAGCGTCATCAGCAGAACTTTGTCCTCTTCCTCATCCATACGGTCGATATCGGCTACCAGAGCAACCTCTTCCAGAAAAGCGGACAGAGAAACCTCACCGTCCTCGTGATTTTCGAAATCCACCGCCTTGTTGACAAATTCCTGAATATTCTCCAGCCTTGTCTGTGCTTCGATGGTATCCTCTCCCTCCAGTTCCTGGCGGTAACCGGTCTTATCCAGCACCGCTTCGATCAGTTCATGAAGAGAATAATTCTCCGCCATCACCCGGAAAACGGAGATCTGCTCCACAAAGGCAAGCAGCTTGCCCACCGCTCGTCCTCTGCCCAGGGTGGGTATGTACTCCGCATTGCGCAGCGCTTCAAAAAAACTGATGCCCTGTTCGTCGGCAAATGCCTGCACACGTCCGATGGTAGTCCCTCCAATGCCTCTCTTGGGAACATTGATGATACGGGCCACGGAAATATCGTCACTGCCGTTGTCGATAGTCTTCAGATACGCCAGAATATCTTTGATTTCCTTTCTCTGATAAAAGTTGACACCACCCACCAGCTGGTAGGGGATCCCCTTGTTCACCATCCGCTCTTCAATGACACGGGACTGAGCATTGGTACGGTACAGAATGGCACAGTCATTGTAGGGACATCCTTCCACATGAGCATCCAGCAGTTCCTCAGTAATCTGATCAGCCTCCTGCATGGCGGTATCGTACATCTTCAGTCTCACCCTGCGGCCTTCTTCATTCTCCGTCCACAGCCGTTTCTCCTTACGGCCTTCATTGTGTCTGATGACTTCATTGGCCGCATCCAGAATATTCTTCGTCGAACGATAGTTCTGTTCCAGCCGGATCACCGCGGCATCGGGGAAATGCTGCTCAAAGCCCAGAATGTTCCGGATATTGGCACCGCGGAACTTGTAGATTGACTGATCATCATCGCCGACAACGCAGAGATTGCGGTGCCCGCCCGCCAGAAGACGGATCAGCTCAAACTGAGCCGTATTGGTATCCTGATATTCATCCACCATAATGTACCGGAAACGGTTCTGATAATACTCAAGCACCTCCGGATTCTCACGGAAAAGTTCCACCGTCTTTACGATCAGATCGTCGAAATCCAGCGCATTGTTCTTCTTCAGCTGCTCCTGATATTCCGTATAAATATCACCGATCCGCATCTTCCGGTAGTCTCCTGCCGCTTCCTTACAGAACTGCTCCGGCGACACCAGATTGTCCTTGGCAGCAGAAATATACTTCATCAC
>JBJELO010000060.1:0-17378 GCA_051879195.1 Lachnospiraceae bacterium | reverse complement strand
GGTGCTTGATTTATCACGTCGGAATCTCTATAATAAACTTAGCTTATTATATATCAGGAGAATCACGATGGATAACAAGAATAAAAAAGACAATGGTAAGCTGCCCAAAAACAGTCAGACGATTATTCTGCTGGCAATCGCAGTAATCTTTACCTTATTTATATTATCTGTTTACAGTAATATGTCGAACAACGATGATCGTACGATCACCTATACGGAATTGCTTGAGATGGCGAAGAATGGAGATGTGGAGAAGGTTTTTGTGGATGAGTCAGCCAACCGCCTGGAAGTCACACTGACAAAGGAAGCCACGGAGAAAGTCTATAAGAGTGCAGCTTCCAAAAGCGGGCTGGGAGAGTCGGCAGGAGGACAGCTCTACAATGCATCCGGTGCAAAGCAGCTGGTATATTATACAGGTATTCCGAATGATGTGGATATGTATAACAAGCTGGAGCAGTACGGAGTCAATGTGGATGTGGATATCCCCGATACCAATTCGGCGATTCTGGATTTTCTGCTGTTTTATATCCTGCCCATCCTCATTTTCTGGGTATTTCTCATGTTTATCATGAGAAAAGCCGGAGGAGGAGGCGGTGTTATGGGCGTTGGAAAGTCCAATGCGAAGATGTATGCCCAGAAGGAGACAGGCGTCACCTTTAAGGATGTGGCAGGGCAGGACGAGGCCAAGGAATCTCTGACAGAGATTGTTGATTTCCTGCACAATCCCGACCGCTATGCACGGATTGGTGCCAAGCTTCCCAAGGGGGCTCTTCTGGTGGGACCTCCCGGTACCGGTAAGACGCTGCTTGCCAAAGCGGTTGCCGGTGAGGCACATGTTCCTTTCTTCTCATTGTCAGGATCCGACTTTGTGGAGATGTTTGTAGGTGTGGGTGCATCACGTGTGCGTGATCTGTTCAAACAGGCACAGAACAATGCCCCCTGTATTATATTTATTGATGAGATCGATGCCATCGGTAAAAGCCGTGACGGCAGTCTGGGCGGCAACGATGAAAGAGAGCAGACACTGAATCAGCTGCTGTCGGAGATGGACGGCTTTGATACTTCCAAGGGCGTGTTCATTCTGGCTGCGACCAACCGGCCTGAGATTCTGGATAAAGCCCTGCTTCGTCCGGGTCGGTTTGACCGGAGGATTATTGTGGACCGTCCTGACCTGAAAGGACGTATCAATATTCTGAAAGTACATTCACGGAATGTATCTCTTGATGATACCGTTGATCTGGAAGCAATCGCTCTGGCTACGTCAGGTGCGGTCGGCTCCGATCTGGCCAATATGATCAATGAAGCGGCCATCAATGCAGTGAAGCATGGTCGTCAGGCCATCAGTCAGGCAGATCTGTTTGAATCGGTTGAGGTCGTACTGGTAGGCAAGGAAAAGAAAGACAGGATTCTCAGTCAGGAGGAGCGCCGTATTGTATCATACCACGAAGTCGGCCATGCACTGGTCAGCGCGCTGCAGAAAGATTCGGAGCCTGTACAGAAGATTACAATCGTGCCGCGTACCATGGGTGCGCTGGGTTACGTTATGAATGTTCCCGAAGAAGAAAAATATCTGAACACGGAGAAGGAGATCCGTGCGATGCTGGTACAGTTTTTAGGCGGTCGTGCTGCGGAAGAAATCGTTTTCGATACGGTTACTACAGGTGCTGCCAACGATATCGAACGTGCCACAAAGCTGGCAAGGGCCATGGTGACACAGTATGGCATGTCACAGGAATTTGGTCTCATGGGTCTGGAATCTGTTGAAAATCAGTATCTGACAGGACGTACCGTATTGAATTGTGCTGATGTAACTGCCGGAACAGTAGACCAGGTAGTCAAGCAGATTCTGAAGGATTCCTACGAACAGGCGAAGGAACTTCTGAGTCATCACAGAAAGGCACTTGATGAGATTGCAGCATTTCTGATTGAGAGAGAATCCATAACCGGCAGGGAATTCATGGAGATTTTCCACAAGATTGAGAATGGTGAAACTGACGGAACCACGGATTCATCTGACAAGACAGATATGGCTGAATCAGTTGAAGAAACAGCAGCATTGGAGACACCTGTGAAAGAAGAGGATACGGTACTGTAGATATGGTATTAAGTGATGGGAAAGTGGGTATATCCATGAATGTTAAGATTATCATAGCATCTCATAAGGCTTATGAGGTGCCGGATGACATCTGCTATCTTCCTGTGCATGTGGGAAAAGCCGGCAATAATACTATTACTGGTTTCCGCGGGGATGATACAGGAGATAATATATCGGAGAAAAATCCGGGTTACTGCGAATTAACAGGGCTGTACTGGGCATGGAAAAATCTGGATGCGGATTATCTGGGTCTTGTCCATTACAGAAGGCATTTTTCTGCAAAGCCCTGGTATATTCGTCTGCTGCTGGGCAAAAAAAAGTGTATATTGACAGACAAAGAAGTGCACAGAATTCTGAAGAAAACAGATATCATTCTGCCAAAGCAGAGAAACTACCTGTTTGAATCTGTATATAAGCATTACTGTCATACACATTATCCTGAACCGCTGGATGAGACCAGAACGATTCTGCAGGAGCGTTATCCGGAGATGGTTCCGGTATTTGATCAGGTTATGCAGTCCAAGAAAGCGCATATGTTTAATATGTATATCATGAAGCGGGAATTGTCAGATGAATACTGCAAATTTGTATTTGATGTGCTGGGAGAACTGGAGACAAGAATTGATGTATCCGGTTACAGTTCGTTTCAGGGAAGAGTTTATGGACGGATCAGTGAGCTGCTTCTGAATGTCTGGATTCTGTATAAAGGATATTCTTATAAAGAACTGCCGCTGATGCACATGGAGAAGGTGAACTGGTTTGCCAAAGGGTATAAATTACTGTACAGTAAATTTGCTCACCAGTATTATTGAGAGGGGATATATTTTATGGATTTTGAAGAAAAGATGGAAGCGAAAAAGGTTTCCGAAGATGAGAAGTTTGTCGTGTACCAGTACGGTCATCTGATGAGCAGGAACAAGATGACCGGTAAGCTGAAGATCAGCAACGGTGAACTTCCCAGTGTCAGTACAGTACAGCTGGAGGAAGGTTACAGCACCCGTGTGAATGAGATGCGCATCGGAGGCAAGATTATTCTTGAATATATGATGAACGGACAGTGGCCTGAAACCGTAAAACTGGTATAGGATACAGGAACTGGCGGGATTTGTAAAAAGACTGGATATGTGAGAAATCAGAAAAAGCGGTATGAACCGGAATGGTCCATACCGCATATTTTATTCCATTTTATCCAGAGAAATCGTTTCGTTATTCAGCATTCGGATAAGAAGCTCTTTACCGTATGAAACGGAATCCATATCAGGTTCCATGACATAGGTGCGGGAACCTCTTTGCATATAAGCTTCTGTAGTATAGAGGTCTGAGCCGCTGAGCTGATAATTCTGAATATCCCATTCCGGCATGCTGCCAAGCTGCATCTGGATCAGCTGCTGGATCTCTTTGCTGGTCATGTTGGTCTGTACACTGGTTTCTGCAGCAGACAGAATCTTGTTGTAATTGGTAACTGTGCTGAAACTCATCAGCTTATTCAGCATGGCACGGATGACGCGGATCTGATTGGATACACGGTCATTATCTCCGCCTGCCAGCATCTTCCGGCTTCGCATGAAGTAAAGTGCTGTATTACCGTCCATGTGGTTCATGCCCTGTTTGATCTCATATTTATCATCCAGAGTGGTAAAGGCCACTGGGGAATTAACGTCAACGCCGCCCATGGCATCAATAATGTCCACAGTAGCTGAGAAGTTGATCCGGACATAATAGTTGATCTGGATATCCATCAGGTTTTCCAGTGTGGCGATCGATTCGTTGATGCCGTACATACCCGAGTGTGTCAGCTTGTCTTTGGCATTGATTACAGGTATGGTGACATAATAGTCTCTGGGAATACCCAGAAGCAGAACCTGATGGGTCGTTGGATTCACAGCCACAAGCATATTGGCATCGGACCGTGATTTGGCGGTTACTTCTCCCCGGACATCAATACCGCTGATATAAGCGATAAAACAGTCTTTTGTTACGTCAGCAACAGCGGAGGCAGCCAGTTTTTCTTCCGAAATGATGCTGAAAGTTTTCAGCACACGGGTTTCGCTGTCGAAATTTTCATGAGACGTCTCAAATAAAGAACGGTAGGCTTCATTGAAAATAATCGCATCGGCATCTCCGTAATAGAGTCCGTCTGCCAGATAGCCAAACTGGCTGTATGGATCAATCTGCGGTGATGTACCGGTCTCTTTGGAGATTTCTTCACAGGCAGCTTCAATAATCTCCTCATCATAGGAGGCATTGTAGCCGATGAGACCGTCTTTTATATCATTCAGAGTCTGCGCACTGCTGTCTTTCATAACGACCACGGAAATGGAAATCGTTTCTTTATCTGCACCTGCGACATTCTGCAAAGCAAGGCTGCCGCGGCTGATAAAAGCACTTCCGGTAATCAGAACAAGGCTGAGAATCAGACTGAGTACGCGTCCCACAGTCCGTGATACTTTGCTTTTTCTGGAAAAAATCAGCATTGAGCAAAGTACGATCAACAAAGAAAGAATCAGACCTGCAGCAAGAAGATAGTGCAAAGGCAGATAGTGGATTGCCAGAAAAATACAGGTAACGGAGGCTGCAAACTGCAGAAACAGGATTGTGCGGTAATGCTTCGGCTGAGGCAGCTTTTCAGATTGTTTCATAAGGTTCCTCCTCCTTTCATACGGTCCTGCGTCGATATGCCATATAACAATTGGCATCCGCATATATCATTACATCTGGATATCAAGAAGCTCCTGAGGACGGTCGATCACACGGTCGGGATGAAATGATTCCAGTTCTTCCCGAGTGCGGAAACCCCAGGTTACACCAACGGTATACATTTCCGCAGCAAGCCCCGTTTTCATATCCGTATTGGTGTCGCCTACATAAACACATTCTTCCGGAGTTACGCCCAGATGTTCCGCGATATGCAGAGCGCCGTCGGGCTCCGGTTTTCTGGGGAACCCTGAACCTTCCCCAAGAATGTAATCAAACATATTCTTTCCATATACTTTTTTAATTACTGCCTCTGCATAGGGCTGTCCCTTGTTGGTGCAGATGGCGAGAAAAACGCCGTACTCACGGAGATCTTCCAGCGTTTCTGTCAGTTCGGGAAAAGGCTTTACATGGTAAGTACAGCCTCTTTTGAATTCTTCCCGGTAAATTTCCAGAGCTTCCTCCAGATGGGATGCAGTGGGATCGCCGGCATCCTTCAGACAGCGTTTGACCATTTTACGGGCGCCGTCTCCGGCATAATACCTGAAATTATCGACCGGCATTTCACGCAGACCAAGACGTCTCATAACCCGGTTCACGGTGTAGGCAAGGGATTCCAGCGTATCCACCGCTGTACCGTCAAGGTCAAAAATAACCAGCTTTATCATGATTTATTATCCTCCTGATTCTGAGAATCCTCGTCTTTTTCCGGTTCCGGAAGCAGCAGACGGATTCGTTCAATTCTGTTTTTATCAATAGATTCTACGGTAAATGTATAAGCACCATCCTGAACTGTTTCGCCCGCTTCGGGCAGTCTGTCCAGAAGTCCGATGACCAGTCCGCCGAGAGAGTCGTAGTCTTCTGACTGAAAATCCAGATCCAGCGCATCATTCAGGTCATCAAGGCGTATGGATGCATCGATGGAATACTCACGATCCGAAAGCTTTTTGATATCATTCAGTTCATCGGCATCGTATTCGTCGCGGATCTCGCCGACGATTTCTTCGATCAGATCCTCCAGGGTGACAAGTCCGGCGGTTGCGCCGTATTCATCCAGCACGATAGCCATGGAAATGGAATTGTTTTTCATATCCATGAACAGTTCTGAGGTCTTTTTAAATTCGTAAGTATAGTATGCCTCACGCATGTAATTCCGAACCTGAAATTCTTCTGTTCTGCCGATCAGGATCAGATCTTTGATGTTGAGAATACCGATTACATTGTCGGTAGTGTCTTCGTATACCGGCATACGGGTATACATCTGGGTACGGATGGCGTCCAGCACATCCTCATAGGTGGCCTCCACATCGATGAACTGCATATCGATACGGGGAACCATAATATCCTTTGCACAGGAATCATCAAAATCAAATACGTTGTTGATCATCCTGCGTTCTTCGCTTTCAATGACTCCTTCTTCGTGGCTGACATCCATGATGACGCGCAGCTCATCTTCCGTGTAGGCATCGTCTTTATGGTCCATATCCGCGTGAAGAATCCACATAAAACCGCGGGCCAGCAGATTCACGATAAAAATAAGCGGAGTCAGAATCGTCATTAAATTGTATATGATTCCAGCATAGAGCATGGATAACTTTTCAGAATTTGCAGATGCAAGACTTTTGGGTGATATCTCTCCAAAGACAAGAATACAAAGAGTAAGGATACCGGTCGCAATACCAGCACCTGCGCTTCCGAAAATATCTGTGGCAAGCAGGGTTGCCAGGGAAGAGGAAGACAGATTGACGATATTGTTGCCGATGAGGATAGCACTCAGCATCTTATCCTGATGATCCAGAATCTTCAGCACAGTGGCCGCACGTTTATTGCCGTCTTCGGCAAGAGAACGTATACGAATCCGGTTCACAGTGGTGAGTGCCGTTTCTGCAGATGAGAAGAATGCAGAAAGGATCAGTAATAAAATTAATATAAGCAACTGTATGGCGTCACTCGGGTCCAAAAAAATCAACTCCTATTATAAAAAGATATTAAATGATACAATGATATAAATTTTACCGTATTGCATGGTAAAAGTCAAGCGCATCACGTTTTTTTGAAAAATCTCTGAAAAATCTGTCCGGCTGCGAACAGTAACATATTTACAAAATCGGGGAATTGTGTGTATAATGTAACCTGAATAATTCCAAATTTGCAGCAGGGAGGAGATTCTGATGGCAGGCAAAGATAAAGTATGCGGCAGTGAAAACGTGTGCGGCAGCGACAATATGAAAAAAAACAACAGCAGTAATGCGGAAAATGCAGGTGAGACAAAGGAAGAAAAGGTCAGCAGAAATTTTATAGAACAGGCAATAGACAAGGACCTGGCAGAGGGTGTTTATAACCATGTGCAGACCAGATTTCCTCCGGAACCCAACGGATATCTGCATATCGGACATGCAAAATCCATTATCCTGAACTACGGACTGGCGAAAGAATACAATGGAAAGTTCAATATGCGTTTTGATGATACCAATCCCACGAAAGAGGATGTGGAATTTGTCGAATCCATTAAAGAAGATATCAAATGGCTGGGAGCGGACTGGGAAGACAGGCTGTTCTTTGCATCCGATTATTTTGATACCATGTACGAATGTGCACTGAAGCTGATCAGAAAAGGCAAAGCTTATGTGTGTGATCTGTCTGCTGATGAGATTCGTGAATACCGCGGTACTTTGAAAGAGCCCGGCAAAAACAGTCCTTACCGTGACAGAAGTGTGGAGGAGAATCTGAAACTTTTTGAAGGCATGAAAAACGGAGAATGCAAAGACGGAGAGCGTGTACTCCGCGCCAAAATCGATATGGCATCTCCCAATATCAACATGAGAGACCCCATCATTTATCGTGTTGCTCATGCCACACATCACAATACAGGTGATAAATGGTGCATTTACCCCATGTATGATTTTGCGCATCCCATTGAAGATGCCATTGAGCATGTGACGCATTCCATCTGTACTCTGGAGTTTGAAGATCACAGACCGCTTTATGACTGGGTAGTAAGGGAATGTGAATTCGAAAATCCTCCGAGGCAGATCGAATTTGCCAAGATGTATCTGAATAATGTGGTAACCGGAAAGCGTTATATCAAAAAACTGGTTCAGGAAGGAATTGCTGACGGCTGGGATGATCCCCGCCTTGTTTCCATCAGCGGTCTGCGCCGCCGGGGCTTTACACCGGAATCCATCCGTAAGTTTGTGGAGATGGCAGGTATCTCCAAAGCGCATTCTACCTGCGAATATTCCATGCTGGAGTACTGCCTGAGAGATGATCTGAAGCCGAAGGCAAATCGTGTTATGGCAGTTCTTGATCCGCTGAAGGTGGTAATTGACAACTATCCAGAAGGACAGGTGGAATATCTGGAGGTTCCCAACAATACGGAGAATCCTGATCTGGGAACACGTATGGTGCCGTTCTCCCGGGAAATTTATATCGAACGGGACGATTTTATGGAAGTGCCTATTAAAAAATACTACCGTATGTTCCCCGGCAATGAGGTGCGTCTTATGAATGCCTACTTTGTAACCTGCAACAGTTTTGTCAAGGATGAGAAAGGCAATATCACAGAGCTTCACTGTACCTATGATCCCGAATCACGCGGCGGCAACAGCCCCGACGGAAGGAAGGTAAGAGGCACGATCCACTGGGTGGCAGCCCCCACAGCAGTGAAAGCAATCTGGCGCAAATTTGACAATATTGCGGACGCAAGCTCCGGTTCCATCTATGATGAGAACGGCGATCTGATCGTAAATCCTGATTCAAAGCTGGAGTATGAATGCCTTGTAGAGCCTTCTCTGAAAGAAGCAAAAGCATTTGACAAATTCCAGTTCGTCAGAAAAGGATATTTCTGTGTGGATTACAAAGATACCACACCGGATATGCTGGTATTCAACCGGATCGTATCCATGAAATCTTCTTTTAAACTTCCGAAATAACAGAGCAGAATGACTTGTTCTGAACAATTGAAAAAGGATGTGCATCCCGCAGAGTATGTGATACGGCTCTGACGGATGCGCATCCTTTTTTGTGACGCGGTTCAGTGTCTGCTCCGGAGATATGCCTTGATCTTTTCTGCAATAAACCAGAACAGAATCACCAGAACCAGAAAGCCGCCATAAACGAACACGGTGGGATAATCTCCCAGACGAATACCGCTTACGGCAGGAATAATGGCATAGACTGCCAGTGCAAGAAGAATGCCGGCGGCGATGGTTGTAAAATCTCCCTGCGATGTATCCAGCTCATGGTGACCGCCGCACTCATCGCAGGCTTCTTTCAGCTCTTCGGATTTTTCCTCCACTGTTTTCTCTGTCTTTTCCGGCGAAGAATCGGAATGTTTACTGTCCAAAATACCCCCTCCTTTATCTCGGTATCATTATTCTAACTGTTTTTATGCTGATCTTCAAGGGACAAATGGAAGATTGCGCGGACGGTGTCGATTTCTCTGCTTGAAAGGCAGGAAAATTTCCTATATAATGGCTTTGTAAAATCTGAAATGGAGGAATCCTGTATGTTTATTACACGTGAAGCGGATTACGGAATCCGTACGGTAAGGGCTTTATCATCCGGGCAGAAGATGAATATTACCGCAATCTGTGAGCAGGAAAACGTTCCGCGTCAGTTTGCATATAAGATTCTGAAGGAACTGAGTAAAGCGGGAATTGTTTCCATCATCCGCGGAGTCAGCGGCGGCTACATACTGAAAGCGGATCTCGAAAAACTCACTCTGTATGATATTATATCAGTTGTTGATCAGGATCTGTTCCTGAACAAATGCCTGGAGCCGGATTACGATTGTGAGCGGGACAAAGACCTGAGTCCCTGCAAAGTCCACCGGGAGCTGACAAGAATTCAGAGTATACTGGAGGAAGAACTGAAAAAAACGCCGGTCAGCGAGCTGATTTAGGCGATAAGGCGTAAATATGGGGGACGCCTCCGGAGAAAGCGAATAATAACAGAATATCAGGGGCATGCTAAGCGGAGAATCTGAAGAACACTCAGGTTCTCCATTTTAAATTCCGAAGGAGACTTAAAAATGTGGGGTTTCATTTTAGCTATGCTTTCCGGTGCTCTGATGAGCATACAGGGAGTATTTAACACAGAGGTAACAAAGCAGAGCGGTATCTGGAGCGCGGCAGGATTTGTACAGTTTACGGCGTTTCTTTACTGCGCAGCCGCCTGGTTTCTGTCAGGACGGGAAAAAGGAATCGGTGCGGTCTTTCATACGGAACCGAAATACATGCTGCTGGGCGGAATTATGGGAGCGTTGATCACGTATACAGTCATCCGCAGCATGGACAACCTGGGACCGGCCATGGCAGTTATGATTATCGTTATTACACAGCTGCTGACAGCATATCTGATCGAGGTATTCGGACTGTTCGGAGTAGAAAAAACAGGATTTGAATGGAGAAAAGCGATAGGCGCAGCCGTCGCCATCGCAGGGATCTGGCTCTTTAAGAAGTAGAGGTTAATAGGCTGGATTTTTGGATGGGGGCATGTTAGAATAAATTTAAACTTTTGCCATCTGTTCGGGAATGCGGGTGTTCTGACGCCGGTTTCGGACAGGTGCTGTACATATCGGGGAGGATGAATGAAAAATGAGTTTGTTGACAATTATTATGCCGGTGTATAATGCGGAGGATACTCTTCCGGCGGCGCTTCAGGGGATTCTGGATCAGACCTACAGGAATCTGGAGATTCTTCTGGTGGATGACGGGTCTGCCAGAGGGGTTGAGACACTGGTGCGGAAACTGGCGGGAGATGACAGCCGGATTCAGATTATTACGCAGAAGCATGCAGGGTCGGGGGCTGCGCGCAATGCGGCTCTGCAGGCGGCTTCCGGCAGTTACGTGTATTTTGCGGATGCAGATGATGTGATGGCGCCGGAAGCAGCCGGAATTATGGTGGAAAGGATGACCAATCCGGGAACGGATCTTCTGACTTTCGGTTACAGACAGATCAACCGGAAAACGGGAACTGTTACGGAGGTGACGGCAGAGGAGGGGCGGTTTTCCGGAGAACAGATCCGTTCCGATTATACCAGCTGGACATCGGAGTCTTCCTGCAAAGTGCTGGGCTCCTGCTGGAATAAATGTTTCCGCATGGACCTGATCAATGAATACGGCGTTGTTTTCCCGGATCTCCAGCGCAATGAAGAGGAAGTTTTCATTATGCGGTACATAGAACATGTGCAGGATGTGTACAATATTCCGGATATTTTATATGATTTTTATCCCATCGACCTGAAGCGGGCCTGGAAGCGGCTGCCCGATAATTTCTGCGAAGAAGTGGAACTGTTTCGTCAGGAACGTCTGGCATTTGCCCGCAGATGGAACTGCGATACGCAAAAAACGCAGGAGTTCATTGCACGGGAGTACTGGGGAAAGATGATGCTGGGGCTGAAGCTTTGTTTTAATCCGGAGAAAAAAGCAGGTTACGGTGAATTTGCGAAACGGGTCAGGCTGCTGATGGCAGGACTTTCCGATACGGGCAGTATTCCGGCTTCTGTCTCGGGAAGTACTATGTATAAGTTGATGAAAAAAGGAGTGATTCCCATCGTATGGCTGCTGGTGAAAAAGAACAGCAAAGGCTGATAAAACAAAAAATCCGTTTGATCGCTCTGGATCTGGACGGAACAACCCTTGACCGGGAGGGCAGGCTGACCCGGGAGAATCGTCTGGCTCTGGAAGAAGCAGCCGGGAAAGGCGTGTATGTGGTGGTAGCCAGCGGACGGGCCCTGTCCACTCTGCCGAAGGAAGTGATGGAACTGACATGTGTCAGTTATGCCATTACTTCCAACGGGGCTGCTATCTGCTCCATGCCCGATCAGACACCAATACGAAGATATCTGATTCCGGAGGATGCCGTGGAACGGATCGTAACACTGGCGGATGCGTATTTTGCGGAATATACGGGATTTCAGCGCCTCAATTATGAGGTGTTTGTTGACGGAGTGGCTTTTGCGCAGGCAGATTACGTGGCGGATGCCATGAAATTCGGCGGAACGGAAAATGAAAAAAAGTATATTCTGGAATCACGCAGGCCGGTGGAGGATATCCATGCCTTTATCCGGCAGCACAGGCAGGAACTTGACAGTATGGACCTGATTATTCATGATCCGGAAAAGAAAGAACAGATGTGGGAACTGCTGGCACAGCAGGTACCAGACATTTATATCACTTCTTCCGTCCCCCGCCTTCTGGAGATTTCCAGCCGGGAATGCGGAAAATGGTCGGGAATCCTCCATCTGTTGGAGATTCTGGGACTTTCACCGGAAGAAGTGATCACATTCGGGGATGCCAGAAACGATCTTGACATGATCCAGGGAGCAGGAATCGGCGTGGCCATGAGCAACGCCCATCCTGTCCTGAAGAAAAGTGCCGACTATATTACGGACAGCAACGATGAATCAGGTGTGGCACGGGCGCTGCGGGCACTGGGCGTGATCTGATGATGCGCCCCGGACCTGCCGGCAGCTTTTCTGCCGGCATTACCAGTCCGCGCCTTTGACTTCCATCCACAGGTCGTTCATTTTGGCATCGCCTTCCGAACCGAGTGTGTGGAAGATGGTACATTTTTTCAGGATTTTTTCATCCGGGAATACGGCGGGATTGGACAGCAGTTCTTCGTCGATGAGTTCCTGAGCACCGGTGTTGGGGGTAGAGTAGGTGATGTACTCAAAGTTTTTCAGTGCGATTTCCGGTTTGTTCAGGAAATTGATCCATGCTTCCGCATTTTCCTTATTTTCTGCGTTGGCGGGGATCACCCAGGAGTCGATAAAGAAGTTGGAGCCTTCCTCCGGCAGCGCGTAGGCCAGATCAGGATTTTCCTCCTGCATGGCAAGGACTTCGCCGGAATAGCACATGGCCAGGGAGGCGGAGCCGCAGATCATCAGATCCTTGATCTGATCCATCACGTAGCTCTGCACCAGCGGTTTCTGCTCAATCAGCATGTCCGTAGCCGTTCTCAGTGCTGCGTCATCCAGCGAGTTGATATCCTGATTCAGCAGGCGCAGGGGTGCGACAAATGCGTCCCGGACACTGTTGTACATCAGAATCTCATCATCGTACTTTTTATCCCACAGTATATTCCAGCTGGTTACGGGTTCGTGAACTTTGGTGGTATTGTAGACGATGCCCAGCGTGCCGTAGGTATAGGGGACGGAATATTTATTCTCCGGATCAAAATCCCGGGAGCCCTCCATAACGGCTTCGTCGATGTACTTTATATTGGGAATGTTGTCAAAATTGATCTCCTGCAGCAGGTTGTTCTGGATCATTTTTTCAATCATGTAATCGGAGGGACAGACTGCGTCGTAGGCAATTCCGCCGGTTTCAATGATGGGATACATCGTTTCGTTCGTGTCAAAAGTATCATAGATCACGTTGATTCCGGTTTCTTCCTCAAACAGATCAATCACGTCCTCATCGATATATTCTCCCCAGTTATATACTTTAACCTGGCCGTTGACACCGGGCTTTGTGTCTTCGGTTTCGGATTCAGCACTGGCGGAGGAGCCGCCGCAGCCTGTCAGGGAAACGGTCAGAACGGTCAGTACCAGACCGAAGGTGATGATTTTTTTCATAATAATCTCCATTCCGCCGCCTTCGACCGGCGGCACAAATAGTAATGATGGCAGGGCAGCTGTTCAGAGCCGGGCAAGTATTGCCAAAACCGGTTTCTGAACGGCTGCATTTACTTTCTGCTGACTTTGCGTTTGGGCAGGTTCATGATGATCAGCAGAATCAGCACGGCAGTAAACACGAGAGCCGACAGTGCGTACAGAGTCGGCTTGATGCCTTTGCGGAGCTCTGAATAAACCAGCGTGGAGATAGTGTTGATACCGGCGCCCTTTGTAAAATGGGTGATGATAAAATCATCGAGTGACATGGTAAATGCCAGCAGAAATCCTGACAGGATACCGGGCATAATATCCGGCAGTACAATTTTCACAAAAGCGTATGCGGGACTTGCTCCCAGATCAAGAGCTGCTTCATAGGTACTGGGTTCCAGCTGTTTGATACGGGGCATGACACTCAGAATTACATAGGGAATGTTAAATGTAATGTGTGCCAGAATGACGGTTTTCATACTGAGAGTCACCCCGAAGGCCAGAAAACACAGCATCAGAGAGATACCGGTTACGATATCCGCATTCAGCATGGGAATATTGGTGATTCCCATGACAATGGTGCGGGGCAGTTTTTTCATATTACTGATGCCCAGGCAGGCTGCCGTACCGATGACGGTGGCGATGGAAGCAGAAACAAGCGCGATGATCAGCGTATTCTGCAGGGCAGACATGATAATCTGACTGCTGAACAGATCCTCGTACCATTTCAGACTGAATCCTCCCCAGGTGGACATATATTTTGATTCATTAAAAGAAAGAACAATCAGTGCCGCAATCGGCAGATACAGAAAAACAAAAATTACAGCAAGGTAGGCTTTTTCCAGAAAATTTTTCATCAGAATGCAGTACCGTTCCCTTCTTTATCGTATTTGGCAATCAGGAACATGCTGATCAGGATGAATATCATCAGGATCAGGGAGAGGCCGGAGCCCAGATTCCAGTTTCCTGTAAATGTGAATTCCTGCTCGATGACATTGCCGATGAGCAGAATCATGCCGCCGCCCAGAACGTCGGAAATGACGAAGGTGGTCAGTGCGGGCACGAAAACCATGGTGATGCCGCTGATGATGCCGGGCACGCTCAACGGCAGAATGATATGAATAAACGTCTGCAGCCAGCCGGCCCCCAGATCATTGGCTGCTTCAATCACATCATCACTGATCTTCACCATGACATTGTACAGAGGCAGAACCATGAAGGGCAGATAATTGTAAACCATACCGAATACGATAGCGCCGTTGGTGTTGATAATCTTTACCGCAGGCAGTCCGAGTGTGGATAACAGGGTATTCAGCAGGCCTGTGCGGCTGAGGATGACCTGCCATGCCATGGTACGCAGCAGGAAATTCATCCACATGGGCAGGATAAAAATAAAAATCAGCAGACCGCTGCGTCCTCCGCGGCTCATTTTTTTTAAAATCATGGCTAGCGGATAGGCAAGCAGCAGGCAGATGGCAGTACAGATCAGCGACAGCTTCAGAGAACGAAGCAGTGCGTTCATACGGACAGGCTGCGTGATTGCCAGCACGTTGTTCAGGGTAAATGCGCCGGAGGCATCGGTCAGTCCGTAGTATACGATGAGAATGAGCGGGATGACCGTAAAACCGATCATCCAGATCAGGTAAGGTCCTGCGGAAAGCTGTTTACGCATCGATACTCACCGCCTTCTCATCGGCAGACTCGGGTTTCTTCATAATCTGAATATTTTCCGGTTTTACCTGAATTCCCACTTCCGATCCCACGGGATAGCAGAGCGTGGACTGGACAAGCCATTCAAAGCCGCCTGCCATGACTTCCATCTCATAGTGGACTCCCTTGAAGATCAGGCTGGTCACGCGGCCGGACAGAAATCCGTTGGAAGGATCGGTGGAAAGTTCCACATCCTCGGGGCGGATCACCACATCAACAGGCTGATTGACGCCGAAACCGCTGTCCACGCAGGGGATTCTGCAGCCGCAGATCTCGACCAGCAGATCCTTTATCATGATACCGTCGATAATGTTGCTGTCACCGATGAAATCGGCAACAAATGCATTTTCCGGCTCATTGTAAATGTTCTGAGGCGTTCCCATCTGCTGAATATATCCCTGGTTCATGACAACGATGGTATCGGACATGGTCAGGGATTCTTCCTGATCGTGGGTAACATACACAAAAGTGATGCCGAGCTCGTTTTTCAGGCGGATCAGCTCATACTGCATGTCCTGACGCAGCTTCAGATCCAGTGCTCCCAGAGGCTCGTCCAGCAGAAGCACCCGTGGCTCGTTGACGATGGCGCGGGCGATGGCGATACGCTGCTGCTGTCCGCCGGAAAGGGAAGTCACGTCACGTTTTTCGTAACCGTCCAGATTCACCAGCTTCAGGGCATAGCGGATCTTGTCACGGATATAATCCTTTGATTTCCCCTTGATCTTCAGACCGAAAGCAATATTTTCTTCAATATTCATATGGGGGAACAGAGCATATTTCTGAAAAACCGTATTCAGCTGGCGCTTGTTGGGTGGAAGATTGGTGATATCTTCGCCGTCAAAAAATACCTGGCCGCTGTCAGGCTTTGTAAAACCGCCGAGAATCCGCAGCGTGGTAGTCTTTCCGCAGCCGCTGGGCCCCAGCAGGGTAACGAATTCATTTTCTTTGATATCAAGATTCAGGTCATCCAGAACAACAGAACCGTCAAACGATTTGGAAATATTCCGGAGACGGATGAGAGGCTCCTGCATGTCAATATCCTCCTGTGTAAAAAAATATTTTAAAAACTGGGAGGCGAGCTGACCCAGATCAGCGTCGCACCGGTTTTGGAAGTAATGTAATGTTTTTTATCGGGATTAAAATAAAAGGACTCCCCTTTTTTCACCCGGCAGGAATAATTCCCGATATGCAGAGTCAGACTGCCGGACAGCACGTAACCGAATTCCTCCCCTTCATGAGGATTATCCGGCAGACTGGATCCCCCCGGCCTCAGTGTCATGAGAATGGGCTCCATCATATTCTTCTGCGCGTTGGGAATGATCCACTGGATGGTGTTATTCAGTTCCTGATCCTGCTTTTCAAAATAATCGGCGCGGGCAAAAACAACCTGCTCCTCCCGGGTCTCGTTGAAGAAATCTGCAAGATTGGTGCCGAGGCACTGCAGAATATCATACAGTGTGGCAATGGATGGAGAAGTCTGATCCCGTTCCACCTGGGAAATAAAGCTTTTGGAAAGCTCAGCGCGGTTGGCCAGCTCCTCCTGTGTCAACCCCTTCTGAATACGAAGGTCCTTGATCTTACTGCCAATATTCATAAAAAATCGGCCCCTGCGGACCGTCCCCCTTTCAGACGAAATAAAAATATACTTAACATAAAATCCAGTAATACCGGAGTTCAGTAATACTGAACTTTGAATCCAGATGAATTATACCACAGATGCGAAGGTTGTCAATAAGAAGTTTGGGTATCTTTCGGTTTTTTTGGCGTGGGAACTTTTGGGGGTGGTGAGGCGGAGCTGCCGGTATGTCCCTGTTCCGGGACGCGCTCCCGCTCGCATGAAAACGCAGCGGTACTAAATTCGCAGTCCACCTGCGGCGGCCTGCTCATTAAGTGCCGGCGTTTTCAACGGTCCCTTTCACAGGGAATACCGGCAGCTTCGCCGCCATGGTTTGGGGGAAAGTTCCTCACGGAATAAAAGGCCGAAAAATATGGGAAGCCGCGCATGGGGGCTTCGCCCCCATATTGCGGCGGGAAGGGTAAAGAAAGAAGATGTGAGAACAGGGAAAGAGAGAAAGCGGGGATAATACAGGGATACAGGTATTTCTTACAGGTGTGGGTAGAACTTCGGGAGGGAGACTCTTTATTTATGTGTGCTCTCCCGTGTACAGTTTGCTGCTTTATTGCGGATATTATGGGGAGGAGAGACAACCTGTGGCGGCGGAAGGGGGTGGTATCTTTCAAAGGGGACCATTGAAAACGTTGGCACTT
>JBJELO010000059.1:0-17503 GCA_051879195.1 Lachnospiraceae bacterium | reverse complement strand
AAAGCCATACCGCCTAAAGGCGGTGGATTTGACCCCGCGCTTGGAAATTAAAACGCTGGTTTCATCAATCAAATCTGATTGAGTATTTCATTTTTTTCCGTTCGTATGGGTATCTTCCGGTATTCGCGTGATATATGAAACGCCAGACCAGCGCAGATGAGATATCCTGCAGCTTCAGGCAGGGCAGACATCTCTGAATTTAATATCATATAGATCACACATCCCGCAGATGTCACCGCAAGGCAGATGCTTCGCATAAGAGGGGATAAGGTCAGCGATCTGTCAACACCTGTGCAGGTCATGCGGCTGGTCCGGTATTTCGCGAAGAGGAATTGAAACATACTGAACAGTTCAAAAACATGCGCGCACAGTGCGAAGATTCCGGCAATTTCCACCGGTGCAAAACAGTTGGCACCGGTATTTTGAAGACCGACAATCAGATAAAGCAGAAAGCTGGATACACTTAAGCCAAGCAGCTGTCTTTTCTTCTTTTTCAGTTTCGTTTCTTCCATATCCCATATATACCAGGGTGCATAATATACATATTCAATTTTAAATCCGTCTTTATTGTCGGCAGGTACACTTACCGGAGTATAATTTTCTTCAAATTGTTCGCGCAGTGTTTTCATAAGCTCAATTCTTTCACACGGCAGCAGGAACAGAAATGTCCGGGAGTTACTTCCTGTAATTCAACCGGCCTGCTGCATTGATCAGTTGCATACGGACAGCGTTTTGCAAAACGGCATCCGGGTTTGGGATTAATAGGGGAATTAATTTCACCCTTTAACAGAATTCTTTCTGTTTTATTATGAATATCTACTGTGGGAATTGCCGACAGCAGAGCTTTGGTATACGGATGAAGAGGATTGTCGAACAGCTCCTGTGTGGGAGCAGTTTCAACCATCTGTCCAAGATACATGACACAGATATTTGTGGAAATATGGCGTACTACAGAAAGATCATGCGTTACAAACAGATAAGTCAGATCATACTCTTCCTGAAGATCCATCAACAGGTTCAGAATCTGTGCCTGAATTGACACATCCAGTGCGGAAACAGGTTCATCACATACTACAAATTTGGGGTTCAGCGCGATTGCCCGGGCAATTCCCACACGCTGTCTGCGGCCGCCGTCCAGCTCATGCGGATAGGAGTCACGGAAACGTTTTTCCAGCCCTACCAGATCCATCAGACGGTCTGTTTCCGCCTGAACCTCAGCATCCGTATAACGTTTTGACAGCTTCAGAGGTTCCATAACCGTATCGCGCAGCGTCAGGCGGGGATTCAGTGAAGAATAGGGATCCTGGAAAATGATCTGCATATCTTCACGGAGTTTGATCAGGCCGTCTTTTTTCAGATGAGTTACATCCTGCCCTTCAAAACGGATCGTACCGTCTGTGCTTTCCAGAAGATGAATGATGGTACGGCCGAGGGTGGATTTACCGCATCCGGATTCACCTACCAGACCCATTGTTTCGCCTTTATTGATGGAGAATGTCACATCATCCACTGCATGTACCGTACCGCGGGATGAACTGAAATATTTTTTAAGATGTTCAATTTCTAACAGTGCCATACTAACCCTCCTTGTTGCATTTCAGGCAGCGGACCATATGAGTGCCGCCAATTTCAGTCATACCAACAGGTGCTTTTCTGCAGTTTTCCGCTGCGTGAGGACAGCGGGGAGCAAAGGAGCAGCCTTTCGGCAGATTGCTGGGATCCGGGGGAAGTCCTTCCACAGGCGAAAGTCTGTGTACATTCTTGGAAAGATCCGGCAATGCACCAAATAAACCAACTGTATAGGGATGTGACGGATGATCAAAGATTTCTTCCTTGCTGCCGTATTCCACAACTTCACCTGCATAAATAACAGCCACGCTGTCACATACTTCAGCAACAACCCCCAGATCATGTGTAATCAGAACCAATGCGGTACCAAGCTGCTGCTGCAGATTTTTCATCAGATCCATAACCTGTGCCTGAATTGTTACATCCAGAGCGGTTGTAGGCTCATCAGCAATCAGCAGCTCCGGATTGCAGGCCAGTGCAATGGCGATGACTACACGCTGTTTCATACCGCCGGAAAACTGATGGGGATACTCTCCGGCACGGTCCTCGGAAATACCAACTGTTTCCAGCATCTTCACAGCCGCCTGAATAGACTGTGCCTTGTTCATGTTCTGATGAAGACGCAGACCTTCTGCAATCTGATCGACTACCGGTTTCACCGGATTCAGAGCTGTCATAGGATCCTGAAAGATCATGGAGATGCTCTTTCCGCGAAGGGTCCGCATTTCTTTTTCCGGCAGAGACAGAAGCTCACTGCCTTTAAAATGAATTTTTCCTTTTACGGCCTGTGTGGCATGATCCGGCAGGATACGGAGTATCGCTTTTGCAATTGATGTTTTTCCGGCACCGGTTTCACCTACCAGACCGAGAGTTTTTCCTTTTTGCAGATCAAAGGATACTCCGTTTACCGCATGAATGGTTTCGCCGCCGGAATGATATTCTACAACCAGATCACGTACGGAAATTAAATTATTATCATTCATATTGCTCATAATCGTTACCTCCATCAGTCTCTCAGCTTGGGATCAAGTGCGTCCCGAATTGCATCGCCTACCAGATTGAATGACAGTACAGTCAGCATGATAAACAGACCGGGAATGATTACCATATGAGGATAATCTCTCATGTAGCCGCGTGCGGATGCCAGCATTGCGCCCCATTCAGGAGTAGGCGCCTGTACACCGAATCCCAGGAAGCTGAGTCCTGATGCAGCCAGCGCGGAGCTTGCAATACTCATGGCCACCTGAACGATCAGAGGAGAGATCGCATTGGGAATTACATGGTGAATGATGATCCTCAAAGTGGAACAGTTGATTGAAGTGGCAGCTTCAATAAATTCCGAATTGCGGACCGTCAGAATATTTGCTCTCATCATTCGTGCAAAATTGGGAATACCGCTGATACCGATTGCATAGATAACCTTGTCAAACCCGCGGCCCAGAACTGCAGAAATTGCGATTGCCAGCAGGATGTTGGGGAAAGCCTGGAATACATCCAGCGCTCTCATGATCAGCGTATCTACGATTCCGCCGAAATAGCCGGCAATGGCACCAAGGATAACACCGAATACACAGCTCACAATAGTAGAAAGAATACCGATGCTTAATGTATATTTGGCACCGTAAAAGATACGGGATAAAATATCGCGTCCAACCTCGTCACAGCCCAGCAGATGCTCCAGACTGGGAAGTGCAAAACGGTTTTTCATGATGATTTCCTGATAATCGTAGCGGCAGATATAGGGAGAAATAAAAGAAACTGCAAATAATGATATTACGAAGATCAGTCCCAGCATTGCCCCGGGATTTTTTCTGATTCTTCTCCAGATGTAGGCGAAGGAGCCCGGCTTAACGCTTCTGACAGCAGCACTGTTTAAAGAAGTCTGATTCTTTGCCATAGTTTTTACACCTCAACTTTCTAAAGTAATTTATCAGGCAGCAGCTTCTTTTTGTTTTTTGGCGCTGGCTTTTACATACTGTGCTTTGATTCGGGGATCAACGTATGCATAAACCAGATCGGTCAGAAGCATGATGAATGCAAAAATGAATGCAATGTAAATGATACTGCCCTGAACAACAGGATAGTCACGGCTGTTAATTCCGTTTACCATATAAGTACCGATACCGGCGATGGAGAATACAGATTCAATGATAACAGTACCGCCCAGCATAAAACCGAAACGGCTGCCGCATAAAGTAATGATCGGAATCAGTGCATTGGGCAGTGCATGTTTCCAGATCACATCTTTTTCAGACAGACCTTTGGAACGGGCAGTCACCACATAGTCAGAACGGATCACCTCCAGCATGCTGGAACGGGTCTGTCTGGCAATATCTGCCAGGGAACCGATGGAATTGGCAACCACCGGCAGAATGAAATATTTCAGACTGGCATCTCCGTTAGATGGAAGCCAGTTCAGTTTAACCGAGAACAGCAGTACCAGCAGCAGAGCCAGCCAGAAACCGGGCATGGAATTGCCGAGCATGGTCAGAAACATCCAGACCTTATCGGAAATTTTATTGGCATTGATTGCACACTGGATACCGATGGGAATACCGATGACGATTGTAAAAAGGATACTGAAAAATGCCAGGGTCAGAGTTTTGGGGAAACGGGCTATCAGTTCAGCGCCTACATCAGCCCCCTGTGTATAGGAATTGCCAAAATCAAGATGCAGAATACCAAGCAGATAATCACCCAGACGGGTAAGGAAGGGCTGGTCCAGTCCGAGGCTGGCTCTTGTTTCGGCAATCTGTTCCTGAGTTGCGTTATCGCCGAGTATGATCTGTACCGGATCGCCCGGAACCATGGACATCAGGGAAAATATGAGAATCGCAACGACAAGCAGAATGGGAATCATCTGGAGAAGTCGTTTTCCTATATAACGAATCATAGGTTGCCTCCTTTTTTATTTCTAAATATGGGCGCTGCCGGCAGATGCGCAGCGCCCATGGAATCAGACTCACTAAAACACTGATTTATTTTCCACAGGACTGATAATCTTCCGCGAAAGTAAATGCATTGACACGAGGCATCATGTTTGCATTGACGGCAAGATCAATAATACCGTCCTGACCTGCCATAAGGTTATAGGAAGTAAACAGACCTTTTGCACATGCCAGTTCTTTCAGGTATTCATGGAAAGCACTTACATCTTCTTCTGAACCTGTCGTTGTTGCAGCAGTCAGAAGTTCTGTCAGATGATCGTCATGTGTGAAGCATACGGAGCCGTTTTCATAGCCTGCAGGGTTGAAGTTGTTATCCCAGCAGGTTACGATGTGGCCGGTTGCACCTTTATTATCAAGGATCATATCCCACTGTGTGGAGTCTGTCTTATAGGTGTTGAAGAGCGCCTGATCGTAGGACATTAATTCAACCTTGAAGCCTGCCTCCTCCAGATTTGCAACGATTACGGAATGGATACCATCGGCAACAGAGGTACGGCTTAACAGACGGATGGTAACCTCACCGTCAGCATAACCGGATGCCTTGTAGTATTCTTTCGCCTTCTCAGGATCGTAGTTGAAATAATCTTCGGACCAGCTTTCATCATATCCTGTCATGGTTGAAGTACCAAGACTGTAGCATACTTCTGCAGTTGACTCATCGTAGTCGCCGCCATACATGATACTCTCAGAATCAAGCGCATATAAAGCTGCAAGACGAAGATTTTCATTGTCTGCCAGTTTGGACTTGCCTTCATCCATATTGATAAATACGGTATTGCAGTATGTACCGCCTTCAATATCCACGGTATAGCCGTCCAGAGCATTTTCTCCATCATAGAAACGGCTCAGCTCGCTGGCATCGATTACAGCAGCATCGATTTCACCATTTTCCAGAGCAATACTTCTCATAGAATTTTCAGTAATAACGGTATATTCAATGGTCTTAACATTCTGAACATCAGCACTGTTTCTCAGACTTTCATCTGTCTGCCAGTAATCGTCAATTGCTTCCAGGGTAATGCTGGAACCGGATACATAATTGACAACCTTGTAAGCACCTGTGCAGGCGGGATCATTGTATTTTTCATCGTCACTTGCACTTTCGTACCAGTCTTTATCACAGATATTCAGTGTATAGTTGGCCAGCAGGAATTCCATTACACCGGGGCCGCTCTTTTTCAGATGGAAGATCATGTTGTAATCATCCACGATTTCGATGTTGTCCAGATATGTTCCGATTCTGGTTTCACCACCGTTGGAATACATTTTTTCATAGGAAAAAACAATGTCTTCTGAAGTGATCTCATTACCTTTGCTGTCTTTAATATAATCATACAGTTCGATCTTATAGGTCAGATCATCAACCTTCTCATAACTCTTTGCAAGCCAGGGTTCCAGTTCTTCCAGGCTTGCTCCGTAATAAGGCATGCAGAAAAGAGAAGCATAGATGTTCTGGACCATCCAGAAACGGGGAATGGAAGAAGTTCCAAAGGGTGACATATCAAATGAGCTGGCGTTCAGTGCAACAACAACCTTATCAACCTGCTCGGTTGTGGCTGTTTTTTCAACTTTGCTGTCGCCTCCGTTGCTGCTATTGCTGCCCGTCGAGGAATTTCCGCCTCCGCAGGCTGTCATGGAAAGTGTCATTGCCGCTGCTAATACAAGGGCCGTAATTTTTTTGAATTTCATACAATCTCTCCTTTTTTGTTATTTTTTAATTTCCTGATCTGATTTTTCCTTATTTTCCCTCCCGAAAAATGAAATCAGGTTTGCTGGTTAAAAAGTTACCGGTTCAATCAGCTCTTACATCAGCTCTATCTGATGCATTTCTCTGAACCCTTTTGATGAAATCATTGTACTTTTTTCAGAACATAAAAGCCTCTGATATCTTAAGCAAAAAAGAGGAGATTCTTTCCATATTTGACTCCGGCAATTAAAAAAAAGATAAAAATCTGATGTTGATTTTTGTCTTTTGCATGACTTTGAATAAATATGGAAAATATGCAGCAGAAACAGTCTCTATTGTTTTTTTATTTCAAAATCACTTTGTTTATCTCACATTTTCTTTGCTTATTACTTTGTTTATTTTGTAATCAGTTTGTTTTCTTATTTCGTTTATTTCATATTTACTTTGTTAAATGCAAAAACAAGCCAAGTATTTTGCTTATTCCTTTGCTTATTCATTGACTTTGTTTGCATACTTTGATAAACTGAAACATATATTATTTTCAAAGGAGGGATTTCATGCTGGCTGAAGAACTGATTGATCTGGCTCAATCGATACAAAAGCAAAAAGCAGAAGCGCAGATTACAGAAGTAAAGTCTGCCCATCTGGGATGTCCAAAACGCTTATATGATACATTATCCGGTTTTTCCAATCAGGATTCCGGCGGTGTTATCGTATTCGGTCTGGATGAAAAAGAGAATTTCGAAGCTGTCGGTGTCTACGATCTGCAGGATCTGCAGAAAAAAGTGACTGAACAGTGTAATCAGATGGAACCGGCAGTAAGAGCCTTTTTTACGATCGCAGAATATCAGAATGTTTATATCTGTTCTGCAGAAATTCCTGCTATTGATCAGGCGGAAAGACCGTGTTTTTACAAAGGTGCCGGTAAAGCAAAAGGATCCTATATACGGGTTGGCGACGCTGACCTGCCCATGACAGATTACGAAATATACAACTACGATGCCTACAGGAAACATCTGCATGATGACGAGCGCCCTGTGGAACGGGCTGACTGGAATTTACTGAACCGAGACCGGCTTACCGCCTATATTCTGGAACGAAAAAGCCGAAAACCTCAGTTTTCTCTGCTGGATGATAATACAATATATGAAATGCTGAATCTTTCCAGAAACCACATACCAACACTGGCTTCCATCATGAATTTCGGCATTTATCCGCAGGGACTGTTCCCGCAGCTTTGTATCACTGCCATCTCCGTTCCCGGTTATGAAATCGGCGATATCGGTACTTCGGATGAGCGTTTTACAGACAACAAAAGAATTGAAGGAACGCTTTCCGAAATGCTTGATGCAGCTTTGATTTTCTGCAGAAACAATATGAAAACAGGTACTTTTATCGACCCTCAGACCGGTAAGCGGACCGACCGGACTGAATATCCTGTCAAAGCCATCAGAGAAGCTGTTTTAAACGCTCTGATTCACCGGGATTACAGTGTTCACACGGAAGGAACACCTATACAGATTAATTTTTTCAAAGACCGGCTGGAAATCCACAGTCCCGGTAATCTCTACGGACGTATGACTGTAGAACAGCTGGGACATGCACGGCCCGACCTGCGAAATCCTGCTCTGGCTACCATGGCAGAAAATCTTCTTCAGGCAGAAAACCGTTACTCCGGTATTCCCACGATCCGGCGTGAAATGAAAGCATCAGGTCTTCCTGAACCGGTATTTGAAAACCGCAGAAATGAATTTGTTGTTACTTTATATAACGGAACGGAATACAATCCGCCCCAAAACAGTCCTGCCGTAAGTCACAAAGCCGGAAATCAGCCGGAAAAGCCCGATTCCGGCCTGGCAGCTCATGCAGATGCATCCGACAGAATGAAAGGACTTCTGGAATACTGCCGGACTCCCCGCAGCCGTAAAGAAATTGCAGATTTCCTGAATATCAAAACTGTTTTTTACGTAACGGCCAATTATATTAACCCGCTGCTGGAAAAGGGATTTCTTCAGATGACAATTCCGGACAGGCCCAAAAGCAGGCTGCAGAAATATTATACTGTAGAAAAATCAGTGTAAAAAACACCATAGGAAAAGCATAAAAAACGCCCGCCGCATCAGCATAACCCATGCGGCGGGCATTCTTATCCACATTTTATTATTTATTCTGTGTTATTCACATTTCTTCAGCAGGTCTTCCCATCTTCTGTCAACTTCCTTCTGGAATTCCTCGATGAGGTATTCATTTTCCTTCTTGAAGAGGTGTTTGAAGCGGCCCTGTTTTACCAGCCAGTCTTCGATGGGCAGCTTCTGCTTGGGCGTATAGTTCAGTACCCATTTGCCTTCGATGACTTCAAATAAGGGCCAGTAGCAGGTTTCCACACCGAGACGGCAGATTTCCATGATGTCGGGTGTGTTGTATCTCCATCCTCTGGGGCAGGGTGCCATGATGTTCAGGAATGCTGCGCCGGGGGTGTAGATGGCTTTTTCTGCTTTGGTGTGCAGGTCCTTGAAGTTTCTGGTAAATGTGGTCTGTGCCACATAGGGAATGTCGTGGGCTGCGATAACCTGTGCCAGATCCTTGCGGTTCTGAGGCTTGCCGTTTGACTGGGAGCCTACAGGTGTTGTGGTGGTGTCCGCATACATGGGTGTTGCGGAGGAGCGCTGAATACCTGTGTTCATATATGCGCCGTTATCGTAGCAGACATAAACCATGTCATGATTTCTTTCCATGGCGCCGGACAGGGACTGCAGACCGATATCGTAGGTACCGCCGTCACCGCCGAAGGTGATAAATTTGTAGGTTTCATCCAGTTTGCCCTTGCGGCGGAGTGCTTTGTAAGCGCCTTCCACACCGCTCATGGTTGCACCGGCATTTTCAAATGCATTGTGGATGTAGCTGTCCTGATATGCCACATAGGGATACATGAAGGTGGATACCTCCAGACAGCCGGTTGCGTTGCCGATTACGGCCTTGTCGCCTTCATGCAGAGCACGGAGTACATTTCTTACAGCGATGGTACCGCCGCAGCCTGCACACATTCTATGGCCCGGAGCAAGACGCTCAGGACGATTCATTACTTCTTTAAAATTGTAGCTCATTGCATTTCCTCCTGATTACTCTCTTAAGCCCATATAACGGTATGCGTTGTCAGTACCTTCCGCAGCCACTTTTTCCAGCTCTGCAAATACTTCCTCGATGTGTTCCACACGGACATCGCGGCCGCCGAGACCGTATACATAATTAACAGCTTCACAGTTGATCTTTGCACGGAACAGTGCTGCCATAACCTCAGCGCCGATGGGGCCGCCGTGGTCGTTGTAGCTTTCTGTACGGTCCATGAGCGCAACTGCTTTAACATTCTTAAGAGCCTGCGCGATTTCCTCAGCAGGGAAAGGACGGAACATACGAATCTTGATCAGACCCACCTTTTTGCCTTCTGCACGGAGCCTGTCAACGGCATCTTTTGCAGTACCGGCAGCGGAGCCGATCAGTACCATGGCGTATTCTGCATCCTCCATCTGATACTCTTCAAACCAGCCGTACTGTCTGCCGGTAATCTGTGCAAATTCATCTGCAACTTCTTTGATGACGCGTTTTGCGTTGTGCAGTCCTTCTGCCTGTGCGCGTTTTGCTTCCATATAGAAATTGGTTACGGAGTAGGGGCCTACTGCCATTGTTTCCTGAGGATTCAGCATGTAGTGCTCAGGATGGTATTCACCCACAAAATTCTTAACCTCTTCATCTTCCATCAGAATAATATTTTCCACTGCGTGGCTGGTGATGAAACCGTCCTGGCAGATCATAATGGGGAGACGTACATCTTTATGCTCTGCAATGCGGAAAGCCTGAACCATGTTGTCATATGCTTCCTGATTGTTTTCTGCATAAATCTGAATCCATCCTGCATCTCTTGCACCCATGGAATCGGAGTGATCACAGTTGATATTGATGGGGCCTGACAGGGCACGGTTTACCAGTGCCAGAGCGATGGGCAGACGGTTGGAAGCCGCGATGTATAATTCTTCCCACATTAAAGCCATACCGCAGGAAGAGGTTGCAGACAGGGTTCTTGCACCTGCTGCTTCTGCACCGATTGCGGCACTCATGGCACTGTGTTCGGATTCAACAGGGATAAATTCGGTATCTACCTGACCGTTTGCAACGAATTTTGAAAAATACTGGGGAATCTCAGTGGAAGGAGTAATGGGGAATGCGGGCATTACGTCGGGATTGATCTGACGAAGTGCTTCTGCAACCGCTTCATTACCGGATAAACGATCTCTTCTAGCCATTATTTATTTACTCCTTTCATGGTAATTGCACCGGGCTTGCAGGCATTTACACAGATACCGCAGCCTTTGCAGTGGTCATAATCAAAATTTCCTCTCTTGTAATCGGAAACCGGAATTGCGCTGTCGGGACAGACAGGTACGCAGAGCAGACACTGTGTACATTTTTCTGCATCAAAATCCGGCTTAACAGCTGTCCATTCGCCGGTATGGAATTTTGCAGATGTACCGCCTTCGTAAATCTGCATACCCTCAGTCAGGTCCTTCCAGCTGCAGGATTCATTTAATTTATTCATATCTGTAGCCATGTTCTTAATCCTTTCGTTTCATAAAATAAATGCTTTTTTAAGCACCATACAATTAGTGTACCTCGTCAAATGCCATTTCCAGTGCTTTCATATTGCCTTCGATTACTTCGGGCTTGGAAGCAAATTTATGTGCAAATGAACTGCGCATCTCTTTCATAAATGTCTCTCTGTCCATAACACCGCTTACCTTAACGATGGAAGCCAGCATGGGAGAGTTGGGGAAATACTTACCAAGTGCTGCGACGGAAACCTTTCTCGCATCGATGATAAATACGTTTCCTTCATATCCGTGAAGGTGAGGAATGATTTCTTCCTTTGTTTTTTCTGTGTTGATGACAATTGCGCCTTCCTTTTTCAGACCTTTGGTCACATCAACTGTTTCCAGCAGGCTTTCATCAACTACAACTACATAATCAGGATCATAAATATTGGAGTGAACCCTGATCTGGGTATCACTGATCCGGTTGTATGCCGTAATGGGAGCACCCATACGCTCCGGACCGTACTCAGGGAAGCCCTGTACATATTTACCAGTCTGGAATGCAACATCTGCCAGCAGAAGCGCTGCAGTCTTTGCACCCTGGCCGCCGCGGCCGTGCCATCTGATTTCGACAATGTCTTTCATCTTTATTGCTCCTTTGTTTAAAGAAATGGTAACTGCTCACAGCAGCCCCGGCAGCACTGTCCGGCTCTGAACAGTTACAAAAAAAGCACGTCCTGTAAACAGGACGTGCCGTACACGCGTTACCACCTGAATTCGGAATTGCTTCCGCACTCGATCCGGACAGACACCGCTGCCTCATACATTCATCTGCGTACAAAACATAAAGCGCTCTATCCGATGCTGCTGTAACGTGCAGCCCACGTCAGACTCTACTCCTTTTCAATAAAAAGTTATTACTGTTCAGAGCCAACCTCGAAAACAGTTACAAAAAGTTTCAATATGAAGCTCCCGGGTGATTTTCGCCGGTATGGAATGCGGCACTCCCATCAACTGCCGTTTGCTGAAATTCTCTGCCTCCGGTTACTCTTCCCGTTCAACGCTTTAATCTGCTATATTTTGGAACACATTGTATCACTCGTGTAAAAATATGTCAAGTAAATATGTATATTTTTGTCAGAAAATATATGGTTTCTACTAAAATAATCGGAAGACACCGATAATGCAGTGTCTTCCGGATCTGATGAAAAATATGAGATTAAAAAGAAATATTATGATATTTTTTTATCACTTTATTCCGGTGCGCTGCCGCTTCAGAACCATCCATGGACTTCACAGGCTTTGTAAATGCCATCTTCCGTATTTTTTTCTGCCACGTAATCAGCTTTTTCTTTCAGAGCATCGCATCCGTTGCCCATGGCGACACAGTAAAACTGCTCGTCAAACATGACCAGATCATTGTAGTCATCACCGAAAACCACCACATCAGAAGGAGAACCTCCTGCATATTCCAGCATCCGGAGGATTCCCTCCTTCTTCTCATCGGGCTGAAACATGAGATACGGCTTTTCAAAACGAAGATGTCCCAGAGTGTCTTTCAGCGTCAGGCGTTCTTCCTCTTCTTCCGGGATGGATACATACATTTTATAGATTACACCACCATCTGCCGGGTCAAAATTTTCATCCACAATATATGTGGTAGGTTCTTTGCGCACACCGGCCTGCTCATAAAAGCGGAAACTGTTGGCGTAAACCTTTTTGGAATCATCAATGGCTGTAAATACACCGTATCCCAGAGCCATTGCCTGATCATAGACCTCTTTTGCCTTTTCATAATCCAAAGGACGGTTCTCTCTCAGTTCCCCTTCATATACAATTCCGTGGCCGCCGTTGCATACCATATGGTCAAAGCCATTGTCTCTGCGGAAATTTTCAGCTTTATAAAATGCCCGGCCCGTGGCTATGGACACAAAATGTCCGGCCTGTTTCAGTTTTCTGATTGCTTCTGCGGCTGACGGAACAATCTGTCCTGTTGTTCTGTCTGTCAAAGTTCCGTCAATATCGAAAAAGAAATATTTTTTACTCATTTTTCCACCTTTTCCCTGTCCGAAAAGCTTCCCACGCTTCGCCGATTCAACGGATACGTCAGATTACCTGATCAAACGCATGCGCTGCTTTTCATTATTCAAACGGATATACCATGCCCCACTGATTCCGTACAGCGGTCAGAGTTTCCATAACATCGCGGACGATTCTCAGATTTTCCTTTCCTCCGTGATTTCTCACATAATCCTGCATATCCTGTACTTCATACTGAAGTGCTTTTGCACTTTCTCCGGCTTCGATCACCTCTGTATGACCATCTTCTGTATAGGTAATGGTCGCTTTCGCAGCTCTGGGATACTCACATACTTCGATAAATCCCTTTTCACCGGCTACCACACCGCGCTTGGGCTGTTTTGCACGCATGGTCAGCGCCATAACCGCCATCTCCCCGTCAGGATTCTTCAGCAGGATTCCACTGGTTTCATCTACGCCGGTTTCAAAATAGTTGGCTGTTGTCAGAACCACATCCGGTTTGCTGCTCATGAAAAATCTGGCAAATGTGGTTGCGTAAACGCCGATGTCCAGCAGTGCTCCACCAGCCAGTTCCTTGGAAAAGAAGCGGTTCTTCACATCGTATTCCTTGCAGCTGCCGAAATTCACCTGTACCATCTTCACCTTGCCGATTGCACCGTCATTAACCATCTGCTTCAGCTTTTTATAAAGCGGCATATGAAGAAGTGTCATACCGTCACAGATCACCAGACCTTTTTCCTCGGCAATTGCCACACATTCTTCCAGCTGACGGCTGTTTACGGTAATGGATTTTTCGCAGAATACATGCTTGCCTGCCTGTACAGATTTCAGAAGGAACTGATAATGCAGGCTGTGAGGTGTTGCAATGTAAATAATATCCACATTTTCATCAGCAATCATCTCGTCGGCACTGCCGTAGGCTTTTTTCACGCCAAATTCTTCCGCATATTTCTGCGCACCTTCCAGAGTGGTATCACAAACCGCATAAATCTCACCGTTTACTGCATTCAGTGCTTCACCCATTTCATGAGCGATCCATCCTGTTCCTAAAATACCCCAGTTCAGTTTTTCCATCTCTACCGATTCCTTTCTAAGCTCTTTCTATTATATCAATTCCATCTTTTTTTGCAATCACGGCTTTTCGGGCTATTCCGTAGAAAAGTGAATGTTCCACGATACCGGTGATCGCTTCCAGTTTTTCAAACAGTTCTTCCGTATCTTCCACATGGGAAAATGCAGCTTCCATCAGATAGTTGCCATCATCACTGACCATCGTACCGGTCTTGCCGCCTGCACGGCGTTCCGTTACAACAGCTCCCAGTTCTTCCAGACGTTTCCGTACATATTTCCTTGCCGGCCGGATCACTTCTACCGTGACCGGATACTGAAATTCCAGTGTTTCCTTCCACTTTCCTTCATCAGCCAGCAGTACATACTCTTCTGCCATGGATGCCACGATTTTCTCTCTGGTGTGAATCCCTCCGCAGCTTTTCAGTGCATTCAGATTCCTGTCCAGCTCATCGCATCCGTCAAAAGCAATGTCGATGTGATCCACCATTTCCAGGGGAACCAGAGGAATATGATGTTCCATACACAGTTCCATGGTATCCTGGGAAGGAGTCACCGCACGGATATTTTTTTTCTGTATTTCAAGTTCCCGGATCAGGAGAGCGACCGTAGAGCCGCCCCCCAATCCAACAATCATGCCGTCTTCAATCATTTCAAATGCTTTTCGGGCACATTTCTGTTTCATTGGATTTAAATCTCCTTATTCACTTTATCTGACAGCCGGCCTTTTATACCGGCCGGCCTTTTTATAACCGAATTACAACCGAACTATTTTTCAGCTTCTTTCAGAGGCTTTTTCAGAACAGCCAGAATCAGGCAGCCTACAACAGAACCAATCAGAATCGCCAGTGCATACAGCAGCGGATGTCCGATAGTAGGCAGTACGAAAATACCGCCGTGAGGTGCCCGCAGGGTGCATCCGAACAGCATGGACAGTCCGCCTGCAGTTGCTGAACCGATGATGCAGGAAGGAAGTACGCGGAGCGGATCACTTGCTGCAAAGGGAATTGCGCCTTCAGAGATGAAGGATAATCCCAGTACGTAATTGACCAGACCGGATTCTCTTTCCTTCTGTGTGAAACGGTTCTTGAAAAATGTAGTGCAGAGTGCGATTGCCAGAGGAGGAATCATGCCGCCTGCCATAACCGCTGCCATGATTTCAAAGTTGCCTTCTGCCAGCTGAGAAGTTGCAAATACATAGGACGTTTTATTGACCGGGCCGCCCATATCAACAGACTGCATACCCGCTACAACAATACCCAGAAGAACCTTGCTGGCGCCGTTCATGCTGTTCAGAACGCCGGTCAGCGCATCATTGATCATGCCCATAAAAGGATTGATCAGAGTAGTAACCGCAGAGCCCAGGAAGATACCGAATACGGGGTAAATGATCATGGGACGGAGGCTGTTTAACGCCTGAGGCATTTTGGAAGTCAGTTTCTGCAGTCCCAGTACCAGATAACCTGCTGCAAAACCGGCAAACAGAGCACCCAGGAAACCGGCATTGACATCACCGCCTGCGGGGTTTGCAAATGTACTTCCTGCTTTTGCAACCAGACCTGCTACAAAACCAACCGCAAGACCGGGTCTGTCTGCAATACTCATGGCAATATAACCGGATAATACCGGAAGCATCATGCCGAAGGCATATTCACCGATGGTTTTCAGATAAGCTGCAACCGGCGTGTTTTTACCGAAGTTGGAAGGATCGATGCTGTAGTCATCCAGCAGGAAAGCAAGTGCGATCAGAATACCGCCGCCGATTACGAAGGGAAGCATATGAGATACGCCGTTCATCAGATTCTTATAGATCTTTCTTCCGATGCTTTCTTTTTCACCGCTTTCCATCTGTTCCGATGAACTGCCGCTGTGGTGGTAAACAGGTACCTGCCCGCTGATTCCATGTTCGATCAGCTCCTGAGGTTTGTGAATACCATCGGCAACCTTGGTAACGATTACCGGTTTTCCGTTAAAGCGGGCCAGATCCACGTTTTTATCAGCTGCAATGATAATACATTCTGCTGCCTCGATTTCTTCCGGTGTCAGCACATTTTTCGCACCATCAGCACCCTGCGTCTCAACCTTAACGGGGATTCCCATTTCTTTTCCCTTTTTCTCCAGATTTTCCGCTGCCATGAAAGTATGAGCAATTCCGGTAGGGCAGGCTGTAACCGCCAGAATCCGATAGCCGGTTTTTGCACCTTCAGCTGCAGCAGCTTTCTTCTTTCCGTCCAGTTCATTTTCCTTATCATCAATAATCTGTAAGAATTCATCTGCTGATTTTGCCTGAATCAGGGAATCCTTGAAATCTTCATCCATCAGCATGGTAGACAATCTGGCCAGCGCTTCCAGATGAATATTTCCGCCGCCTTCCGGTGCAGCGATCATGAATGCCAGATAAACCGGTTCATCATCCATGGATTCATAATCCACACCGTCCTTCACCACGATGGCTGCCAGACCTGCTTTCTTTACTGCCGGACCTCTGGAATGAGGGATTGCAATTCCTTCACCGATTCCGGTAGTACCCTCGGCTTCACGTGCCAGCACGCCTTTTTTATACTCTTCTCTATCGTTCAGATTTCCTGCCTTTTCCTGCAGTTTTGTCATGTAATCAATCACATCGGCTTTGGATTTCACATTGACATTCAGATCGATGGCCTTTTTGCTCAGCAATTCTGTAATCCGCATCTTTTTCTCTCCTTTGACTTGACTTTTCATTTCGCATCAGGGACATTTTGTTGTGTAAATTATTTTCATGAATTTCTTATATCGCGATATTTTTCTTCATCTCGTATTATACCACGAAAATAATTATTGTCAATAAATTTCAATACGAAAATTATTTTTATGTAGAATTGACAATTTTTACTTCAAAAACCGTTTTCCAATTCGTTCACTTTGTGTATTATGCCATAGTATTGTACGAATTCTTATACCTGGCAGTATAAGCCCCCCGTTCGTGAAGACGTAATTTATTTTCATGGAGATGCGCAAAAGGCAAAAAAAGACCGTGAAATCTGTCTGCATGCCGGGAACCTGTAATCCCGGTCAGACGTGATCTCACGGTCTTTTTACATATTTCAAATCTCTTTATGTGGCTGAGTTTGTTTTATATGTTTCCAAATGTTCTTTCTATACTTTTCAGACTTTCTCATCGGCAATCAGACTTTCGCATGCGCTGAGACGGTCATAGCTTCTTTCCTGACCCACTGTCAGGAACAGATACAGAATCTCCATGACTGTCATGGCAGAAACTCTCGAAAAACAGAATTCATTGAGAAACAGTTTTTCCCTGGTGGCAGTCTGAATATGATAATCCACATCACTGCCGATGGTCGATTTGGGATTGTTGGTAATACCTATGGTTGTGGCGCCATTCTTTCTGGCCGTTCTCACCATCTTAACCACCTGCCTTGACTCGCCGGAATTGGAAATGGCGATCAGAACATCTCCTTTTTTCAGTGAAAGTGAAAACGCAAGCTGTGTCTCCCAGATCGTACCCGCCACAGCTTTGATTCCGATCTCATTCAGCTTGAATGCACCGTCCAGAGCAACAGGTATGGTATTCCCTACAGCCACCAGCTGAACCACCCCCGCATGCTGAA
>JBJELO010000058.1:0-17671 GCA_051879195.1 Lachnospiraceae bacterium | reverse complement strand
AACTTAAACAGAATCGTTATCCGCTTTGTTACTGGAGATTTTTTTATTGTGATTTTCCCATTGATGCGTTTATCCTAGCAAATCTTATAAATCAAGTCACCAAAAGGGGAACAGCAGATACTTACTCTGTCGTTCCCCCTTTATCAGTTGTCAGGCTATCCTGAACATAAATAATCTCAGTTCATAAACAAGCTTAGTTGTTGATCAGCTTGTCATCGCCGTTCCAGCTGTACAGCTTACGGATTTCTGCACCAATCTTCTCTGAAGGATGTTCTGCAGCTTTTCTTCTCATAGCCTTGAAGTGTACCTGGCCGCCTGCTTCAGACATATCTAACAGGAATTCTTTTGCGAAGGTACCATCCTGAATGTCGGCAAGAATCTTCTTCATGGTCTTCTTGGTTTCTTCTGTGATCAGCTTGGGACCTGTTACGTAATCACCGTATTCAGCTGTGTTGGAGATGGAGTATCTCATACCTGCAAAACCGCTCTGGTAGATCAGGTCAACGATCAGTTTCATCTCATGGATACATTCAAAATATGCATTTCTGGGGTCATAGCCAGCTTCTACCAGTGTTTCAAAACCAGCCTGCATCAGAGCGCATACACCACCGCACAGAACAGCCTGCTCACCGAAGAGGTCTGTCTCTGTTTCGGTTCTGAATGTTGTCTCCAGAACGCCTGCTCTTGCGCCGCCGATACCCAGTGCGTATGCCAGTGCCAGATCAGTTGCCTTGCCTGTAGCATCCTGTTCTACAGCAATCAGACAGGGAACGCCTTTACCAGCCTGGTATTCGCTTCTTACTGTATGACCGGGTCCCTTGGGAGCAATCATGGTAACGTCAACATCCTTGGGAGGAGTGATCAAACCGAAATGAATATTGAAACCGTGAGCGAACATCAGCATGTTGCCGGGCTCCAGATTGGGAGCGATGTTCTCATTGTACATAGCAGCCTGTTTTTCATCGTTGATCAGGATCATGATGATGTCAGCTTTCTTAGCTGCTTCAGCAGATGTATATACTTCAAATCCTTCAGATTCCGCTTTTGCCCATGATCTGCTGCCTTCATACAGACCGATGATAACGTTGCATCCTGAATCCTTTAAGTTCTTTGCATGAGCATGTCCCTGGCTGCCGTAGCCGATAATTGCAATTGTCTTGCCATCCAGTAATGATAAATCGCAATCTTCCTGATAATAAATCTTTGCCATTATACTTTTCCTCCAAATAATATGTTTTAAGGCATCCGCCTTTTTCTTACAGTCACCACACGGTTGATACCGCTGCATCAGTAACCATACAATATATTATAATCCGCCGTCAATCAGCGGTTATAAATCTCTGCCTCATCGCTTCCGAACATGCCCCGGGTCAGACCGGTAACGCCTGTCTTGGCAACCTTTTCGATCCGGCTGGGACCGAGAAGCCTTAAGAATGCTTCAATCTTGGAGCTGTCGCCCGTCAGTTCAAAAATAACATTGTCGGTTGCAATATCCACAACCCGCGCACGGAATACTTCAGCCATGGAAATCACCTGAGCACGTTCCTGTTCACTGACACTGACTCTTACCAGAATCAGCTCACGGATCACAGAACATTCCGGTTTCAGCTCACGGATCTGGATGACTTCCTCCAGCTTCGCCAGCTGTTTGACAATCTGGCTGATCACTTCATCCTCACCATGTGTTACAATCGTCATACGAGTCAGATGCGGATCATCTGTCACTCCTGCAGTGATGCTGTCAATGTTGAATCCTCTTCTGGTAAACAGACCCGCCACACGACTGAGTACACCGGGTGTGTTCTCTACCAGGAGAGAAAATGTCTTTCTATCCATCTGATTTCCTCTTTTCTCTCTTTTCGTCGTTATATTCTATCATACACCTTGATTAATTTCAACCTGCTAATTTATTATTTTACATGACAAAATTAATGGATTTCAGGTATATATTCAACTTCTGGCACATTCCGAATCTTTTGCTTTCAGAATTTTCAGCCCGTGATCCACGCTGTCCAGGATCTCCTCAAGGCATTCTCTGACCGCTTTGGGACTGCCGGGCATGTTGATGATCAGCGTTTCATTGCGCAGTACGGACGCTGCTCTCGACAGCATGGCCCGCTTGGTATATTTCATGGACAGCATACGCATGGCTTCCGCAATACCGGGTACCAGACGGGTAGCCACATTCAGTGTTGCTTCCGGCGTCACATCCCGTTTTGCAAAGCCGGTTCCGCCGGTTGTCAGGATCAGATCCACCTGCCTGCCATCCGCCAGACGGATCAGTTCCGCTTCGATCCGTTTCTGATCGTCGGGAATCAGCACGGTCTCAACAACTTCGTACCCGAATTCCGTAACCATTTCCACAATGGCCGGTCCGCTCAGATCTTCCCTCTCTCCTTTTGCCCCTTTATCGCTCAGCGTAACAACCGCCACGCGGAAAGGTGCATTTTCATCTTTTTCAATCATTGTCACTTCATCTCCTATCTGAATATGTCCTCCCCTGAGAACCTTTGTAAATACGCCCTGGGTCGGCATAATGCATTCTCCCATTTTATGGTAAATACGGCAGTGTGTATGGCATTCCTTGCCGATCTGTGTCATTTCAAGCAGTGCATCCCCGATCTGAAACCGGGTTCCTACCGGCAGACTCCGAAAATCATAACCCTCTATAATCAGGTTTTCACCGAAAGCTCCGGGCAGAACTTCTGCACCGCGGGCTTTGAAAGCCTCGATTTTTTCATTGGACAGCAGCGATACCTGGCGGTGCCATTTCCCTGCATGGGCATCTCCCTGAATGCCGAAATCTTCCACCAGATCCGCTTCCTGAATCAGGTTCTTTTCCGTTCCTTTTTTATCTGATACACAAATCCCCAGTAATTTTCCCATGATCTATTCCTCCATCCCGTCTTTTGGATTTATAAAAAGGCCGCTTTTTCCGCCTTCCTTACGAACCACGTGAATGTCCGTGATCTCCATCGTTTTATCCAGTGCCTTGCACATGTCAAAAACTGTCAGCAAAGCCGCGGAAACACCGGTCAGCGCTTCCATCTCCACACCAGTTTTCCCTGTGGTTTTTACGGTGCAGACAGCCTCCACATAGTCCTCCTCCACGGTAAAATCCACCGCTGCCTTCGTCAGGCACAGCACATGGCACAACGGAATCAGATCCGGTGTCTTTTTCGCTGCCATAATCCCGGCTACCCGGGCCACTCCCAGTACATCGCCCTTTTTAACACTGCCGCCCTTCACCGCGGCGATGGTCTCACGGGACATATAGATGCGGCCCCTGGCCAGCGCCACACGGTCGGTATCCTTCTTCTCGCTGACATCGACCATAATCGCATTCCCGTTTTCATCAAAATGGTTGAATTCCATCTTTTCCCCCTCCTTGTTTCATTCGGAACTCTATTTCTGCTTCCGCTGATACCTTTTCATTCCATATTCTGTTTTTTCCGTCTCCAGCCTGATTGTCATATTCTTCTTAACTCATGTTCCGATTCTGCCAGCCTGAAACTTCCTGTAATCTTCCGGCGTATTCAGATTCTGAAACAGTTTCTCAGGATCTGCAAAACGGCTCATCTCCTCTTCCGGAACTGCGGTAATCCGATGCTTCATCAAAAGCCTGAAAATCGACGTTCTGTGCTCTTTCAGCTTCTGTTCCATGTCAGGCAGCAGACTTCTGCTGTAAAAGCCGTGAAACGGCTCCATTTTTTCTCCCCTCTGCGTCACGCAGGCCTCCGTGCCTTCCTCTTTCATCCGAACTGCCTGCCAGGAAGCATATTCCGGGCTGAATCCGGTCATATCACAGGCAAGTACGAATATATACTCCGAATCACAGTGGCAGAAAGCGCTGTGCATTCCGCTGACAGGTCCCTGCCCCGGATAAATATCGCTGCAGGTCCGCACCGGAACACCTTCATACAGCTCAGGTGTATTGGTCACCACAAGCACCTCTCCAAACTGTTTCAGCAGTTCCTCGGACAGATAAACAGCCAGATGTTTGTGATCCTTCTCCAGCAGCTGCTTGTCAAATCCCATGCGGCTGGAATGACCTCCCGCAAGAATAACCGCTGTCTGGAACATCGGGTTCCTATCATCCTTCATTTTCCCTTCTCCTCATCATTTTCCGCATTTATTTCTTATCCCCGGTTTCTGAATTCTTCTTATGCTTTCTGCATTTCCTCCCCGCGATTTTTCTTCAGCAGGCGCAGTTCCTTTTTCTGTGCCTCACTGATCCGTCTCGATTCACACGCCTTCTGTATCGTCTTCTGAAACGTCATCTGATCGAGGCTGCAGTTCTTCAGGAATTTAAAAACCGGCTCGTAAAATTTCACCAGCAGCACCGAATATGCCCAGGCAACCGCCATTCTGACATAATAATCATCATGCTGAATCTGTTCATATAAAGCAAGCAATTCGGAAAGATATCTTTCCTCCGCATAATAATCCATCAGCAGTACAACACTGAAACGAACCGTATACGTTTCCGCACTTTTCAGCCACGACTGAAGCAGCGGATAAAAATAATCCCGATGCTTTCCGATATATTTCAATCCGGAACAGGTCATGTCACAGACCGCCCAGTTATCGATAAGCGGAAGAAACTGCACCAGCTTCTGCTCCAGCGCCCGGGAATCCGGTGTTTTCCACATCCCCAGCAGCAGACCGGTCAGAAGCTTTTCTTCATAATAATAAGGTACTTTTCCGCTTTCCGGACTGTCTGCCGCGGGTTGAAGCGTATACATGCTGCAGGCCGCCTGCTGACCGTATTCCCGGATCAATTCCCTGGCATACTGTCTCAGAACAGGGGTCCGCACCCCCAGAATTCCTTCCGTACCGGGACACAGACGGGAATGAAACACTCGGTAATCCTCATCCGCCAATTCGCAAAGTCTGCTGCATACACACTCCCGCCCGGGAAAAGACGGCTGTATTTTCTCATTTTCCATATTCACACTTATTTCTGCCATCTGATTCCTCATATTCCGGAACGGGGCAGCTGTACCATAAAGCAGATGCCTGCTCCCTGATTTTTCGCCGTTATCCGTCCCTTATGTGCTCTGACAATCGAATGTGCTGCCGACAGGCCGATTCCGCTGCCTCCGGTCTGTCTGGACCTTGACGGCTCTCTCCGGTAAAACCGTTCAAACAGTCTGGAAAGCTCCTTTTCCGGCATGGGTTCACAGGAGTTCCACACAGAAAACCGAATCTGTTTTTCTCTTTTCTGACAGTTGATTTTTATGAAACCACCCTGTTCTGTATATTTAACCGCATTATCAATCAGAATCATAATCAGCTGATTCAGTCTGACCTGACTTCCCTGCACCATAACAGAAGTGTCTATTTCTTTTTCCATGGAAATCTGTTTTCCTGCAGCTACCACAGCAAAAGAATCTGCTGCCGCCAGAACCGCCTTTCCGAAACAGACCTCCTGCTTTTCCTCTTCCTCTGCCATCTCGTCCATTTTAGCCAGCATCAGCAGATTGGAAACAAGATCATTCATCCGGCTGACCTGATTTTTAATGCTGTTTGTCCATTCATTTGCCTCACTGCACAGTTCCAGCACTTCCACATTGGCAGATATGATGGTCAGCGGTGTTTTCAGTTCATGGCCCGCATCAGTAATAAACTGTTTCTGCCTCTCCATATTATCCACTACCGGCTGCGTGGCCCGCCGCGATAAAATCACAACAGGAATCAGTATCAGAACAATCAGAATAATTCCCGCAAACAATGTCAGCAGAAAATTTGTCGCGACTGTCTGTATACCATTCTGACAGTCAATGAAAATATAGAGTACACCGTCAGATTTTTCCGATACCAGATAGCGATAATGAGACAGGTAACCGCTTTCTTTTCCACTCTCTTCCACCCGCAGAACAAATTCCCAGGCATCATCCTCCGAAATAGCTGCAATATGGCTCAGATCTACACCGGAACTGCCGTCTTCCGCTGTCCTGACCGAAAAATAACGTGTTTCGTATGCTGTTTCCTCCGAAAAGCGAAAAGAAAACAATTTCAGTATCAGTTCCCCCTGTGCATCATCAAGAGAAATTTCCATATGTTTTCTGACGTCACTGTCCAGAGGATTTTTTCTGCCGACTCTTTTGGGAAAAGATCCGTCATGCTCCGCCAGGATCTGAAGCAGATCCTCATACTGAGAAGTGATGTGGATATAACTCAATGCATCAATGAGCACTGCAAGAATCAGCACCACGGCTGTCATACATGCCATGGTAATTATGATATATCTCCGCTGAAGCTTCTGAATCATCCGGCCGATGCTCCATCACGTTCCACCAGCTGGTATCCGATTCCCCGGGAAGAACGAATCTCCACCGGTGCCTGCAGAGAGTTGATTTTTCTCCTTAGATAAGTGATATAGACACATACAATATTCATCTCCGTCTCCGAACCGGCTCCCCAGATCCGTTCCAGTATCTGTTCCGTGGAAACCAGAACCTGTGGATTACGCATCAGAAGCTCCATCAGCTGGAATTCCTTGGAGGGCAGACGAACAGTCTTTCCGTCATATTCCAGCCGGGACAGACTGCGATTCAGACGCATACCGGCAAATTCCGGCTGATCACTGACCAGAACTGTATTTCTTCTTGTCATGGCACGCACTCGCGCCATCAGTTCCTTCATGGCAAATGGCTTGGGAAGATAATCATCCGCTCCCAGATCAAGACCTGCTACCCGGTCTTCCAGCTCCCCTTTTGCCGAAAGTAGCAGAACCGGTGTCTCCACACGGGCATCCCGAAGCTGCCTGAGCACCTGAAGGCCATCCATCCCCGGCATCATAATATCCAGAATAATTCCGTCATAAATGCCTGAAACAGCCTGTTTCAGAGCATCATTGCCGTTATCCGCCACATCTACCACATAATTATGGTGAGAAAAATATGCATTGAGTGCATTGGTCAGTTCTTTTTCATCATCCGCAATCAGTAATCTCATAATCTCTCCTTTAAAAAACAACTACATCAAAGGTGCCAGTACTTTCAGCAGTATGCCCAGTATCCGCATGGAAAACTTCTCATGGCGAACATCCTCCATGGTAACTTCATGACATTGTTCCAGTGTATTCAGAACATCCTGTTCAATCCGGGCATTCTCAGGCACGCAGTATAAAAGAACTGCATCTTCAAAATGGAGATACAGACTGCGGTAATCCAGATTGATTGTTCCGACAACCGCTTTATCATCATCACAGACCACCACCTTGGCATGGACAAAGCCCGGTATATATTCATAAATATGGACTCCCGCCTTCAAAAGCTCATGATAATGGGTCTTGGCCAGAGCAAAAGCCGTAATCTTATCCGGAATATGAGGAAGAATAATCTTTACATCCACTCCCCGCTTGGCTGCATAGGTCAGCGCCTCTGTCAGCTCGTAATCCAGAATCAGATACGGCGTCATAATATGCACATATCGGTCCGCCCGGTTGATCATTTCCAGATAAACACGCTTCCCTACCTGCTCGTCATCAAAAGGGCTGTCACCGTATGGAAGCACAAAGCCTTCCGAAAGTCTCAGTGTCCCCCTGTAATACCGACTCAGCTCCGGATCAAGATACGGTTCCAGAACAGGCTTTTTTTCGGTAATATTCCACATCTGCAGAAACATCTGGGTCAACCCCTGAACTGCCTCTCCCTGCAGCATAACAGCCGTATCTTTCCAGTGTCCGAACCGGTCTTTCTGATTGATATACTCATCTGCCAGATTGATTCCGCCGGTAAAACCGGTATGTCCGTCTATGACCAGAACCTTCCGGTGATCCCGATTGTTGTAGGTTGTTGAAAAAACAGGACGAATCGGTGAAAACACTTTGCACTGAATCCCCAGCTTTTCCAGTTTTTTCGGATAATGGGCAGGAAGATATGTCAGTGTGTTAAACCCATCGTACATCACCCGGACCTCCACACCCTGTCTCACCTTTTCTTCCAGAATTTTCAGAACACGCCCCCACATATATCCTTCACAGATAATGAAATATTCCAGAAAAATAAATTTCTCTGCTTTTTCCAGCTGGATCAGAAGTTCCTCAAACTTATCTTCTCCGGAAGGAAAATACGTTACGCGGGTATTCTGATAGACCTGGTTATTGCCGTAATCAGCCAGATACTGTGCCAGATGTTCCATTCCCGGATCCGCTTCCCGCAGTTCTTTTAAAGTTTCCGGATTTTTCTTCACGTACCGATGCGTCATGTCATACATCTCACTCAGTCTGTGGTTGATCAGTCTGCTGCCCATATTCAGGTCCACGTATAAAAACAGCATTCCACCCACCACCGGTACCACCATGGTTACCAGAATCCAGGAAACCTTCATGGCCGGATTGCTCTGCTTATTGACAATGAGCAGTTCAATGATCACAATAAACAGAATATACAGCCACAGAGTCACAGCCATGTACTGGCTCAGCAGCGAAAACAACAGGAAAAAAAGACCAAACTGAACCAGAAATGACAGTACAATCAGAAGTGTTCTGCCGAAAATAACCCGGTGCAGCCCTTTTTTTCCCTTCTCAAGAAATAAAACTTTATCCCAATCAGAATTATGCATGTGCAAACGCCGTCCTTAACATGATTCCATCCTCCCGATACCTGTATTCACAGTTCCCCTATTTCTGCTCCCCATCTTCTATTCATCGGATAAAACATAGGCTTTCAGCAATTCATATGCCGCTGCAATTCCGTCCCGGTGTACCCGCTCGTAACCATGTGAAGCATAGACACCTGCACCGATCAGGCCATGCATCACATCATGACCGGCACAAAGCGTAACATCCACATCCGAACCGTAATGCGGATATACATCCACCGCAAAATCAATGTGATGCTCTTTCGCAAGCCTGACCAGCTTTGTAACCATGTCATAGGAATAAGGCCCCACCGAATCCTTGGCACAGATGGAGACCTGGTATTCACTGCATTTCAACCCTTCACCGACACAGCCCATATCAACAGACAGGGCTTCCGTAACACCTTCCGGTACCGAAGCTGCTCCGCCGTGTCCAACCTCTTCATAAACCGTAACGTGCTGCCATGTTTTTCTCGGCAGAACCTTTTTTTCATCATGGAGAAACCGCGCCACCCCCAATGCAATGGCCACGCTGAGCTTATCGTCCAGGAAACGGCTTTTGAGGAAACCCGATTTTGTATAACAGGTACGGGGATTCATACATACAATATCGCCTTCCATAATACCCAGTTCCCGTACATCTTTTTCTGAGAAAACCTTCTCATCCAGCAGAACTTCCATTGTATCAAATGACCGCTCCTTTTTGGAAAATTCCCCATTCACATGCACGGAAGCATTCTGAAGCTGAAATGTACCTTCATACTCTCCGTCAAAACGTGTAATCACACGGCAGTTTTCGGTCTCACAATTGGATGCATTGAGACCGCCAAGAGGGGAAATCCTGAGCGTTCCGCCCGGTAAAATCTCCGAAACCATGCCGCCCAGTGTGTCCGCATGTGTTTCCAGCAAAATTCCGCGGTCACATTCCACGCCGCCCAGGTCCACCAGAAGCCCTCCCTTATTCGTCACCACGGCTTCATATCCCATATCTTCATATTGTCCTTTTAAATACTGAATTACATTTTTTGTATAACCGGTGGGACTGTCAATGGAAAGCAGTTTTTTCGCCTGTTCAATCACATAATCGATCTCATTCATCATATTCTTTTCTTTCCTTTCCCTGCAGCAGAATATCTTTTTCTCAGATATTATAACAAAAAAAGTTACTTGTCTCAATATCTTTCCGTTTTCCCTTGTAATTACATGATTTTTCAGATAAACTGTTCTCAAAACCCCATAAGAAAGGAGTCCGGCTTTGATGCCGGTACAATATCCGATGCATAAAGAATACAAATCCGATCACGATCCACTGAGCAACGCTCTCAATACAAAGCATTCATCTGTCAGGCCCATAGACAGTATCATTTTTGACCTGGACGGAACGCTGTGGGATTCCACCTCCGTTGTGGCAGAAGCATGGAGCCTGGTTCTGAGCCGGCACCCCGAAGTAACCTTTGAAGCGACCCCCGATAACCTGAAAAAACTGTTCGGACGTCCGCTTCCTGTTATTGCTGACATTATGATGCCCGACCTGAAGCCGGAAAAGCGATATGAAATCATAGATGCCTGCTGTGAAGAGGAACATAAAGCTTTGAAAATCACTCCCGGCACCCTTTACCCCCGCCTGGAGGAAACGCTGGCCTGCCTCTGCCGCCGTTACCCGCTTTTTATTGTAAGCAACTGTGAAGCAGGCTATATTGAAACATTTCTGGAGGTAACAGGCCTTGGCGGATATTTCAGAGATTTTGAATGTCCGGGCAGCAGCGGTCTGATCAAAGGCCCCAACAATAAACTGATCATGGAACGGAATCAACTCATCTCTCCCGTCTATGTAGGCGATACACAGGGTGACAAAGACTCTGCCGTTTATGCCGGAATTGCTTTCTGTCACGCCTCCTACGGCTTCGGAACCGTCGATTCCTGTGACTATAAAATCGATACCTTTTCCGATCTGATGAAACTGTTCTGAACCGCTGCGCTGTCTCAACCAAAAACTGTTCAGAAAAACAGATCAAAAAACTTTCGATAAAAATCTTCAATAAAAAGCAGTCGCAAAAAGCAGCTGTCCAGGGCACCGGACGCGAAAGCACCGTCCGGCTCTGAACAGCTGTCATAAATCTGCTACTCTTTTTCAATCAGGTTCCGGATCGTCTCCATCTCCTGATCGATTTCCTGAATGGAGTCTGCACACTTTGCCAGACGCTCCACAATCTGTTCCGGATTCTTTATGTTCTTTTTATATTTCATCTTATGCTCCAGACTCGCCCAGAAGTCCATGGCAATGGTACGAAACTGAACTTCTACTTTCACATATTGTTTCTTCTCGGAAAGAAAAATCGGAATCGCCAGAATCAGATGAAGACTGCGGTAACCATTGGGCTTGGGATTTTTGATATAATCCTTAATCCGCAGCAGACTCACATCATCCTGACTGCACAGCAGCCTGGCCAGTTTATAGATGTCGTTCTGAAAGGAACAAACAACACGAATCCCCGCCACATCATGAAGATTTTCCCAGATACTGTCCACAGATACTTCCAGACCTTTCCTGTGCAGTTTATTCACAATACTGGATGGACTTTTCAGCCGGGTCTCGATGGATTCGAAAGGATTCTTGTCATAACGCAGGGAAAACTCCTGATTCAGCACGTTCAGCTTTGTCTCCACTTCCATAATCGCGCAGCGGTACCAGATCATCATCTCAGCGAAGTCCTCGCCGTTCTCCAGTATCTCACAGTCATTTAATACGTTGTATATCTCCAATGAATTACTCAAAATCAATCCTCCTCTTAGGGTAAACATGCAATTGCCAAAAAAGCACTATGCACATTATATCGACTTCTACCTAAAACAGCAATAGAATCAGAATTATTTTAGAATACTTTCACAAATTAGTCACATTAATGAAATTGACGCCCGTCCGTTTTTATGTTATTTTGGTTTCAGGATTTATATAAAGAGGTGACAGGTGTATGGAAAATTCCATTACTTTTGACTTTCCATCTTCACAGGCACAGGATATGAGCATGGATCTCAGCCTGAATTCTTTTGGTCATTCCGTGACCGAACCGGGCCATCAGTACGGACCAGCCGTACGTTCCTATTATCTGATTCACTACATTCTGGACGGAGAAGGTGAGTTTCAGGTCAACCATATCCGTTATCATCTGAAAAAAGGACAGGGATTTCTGATCGAACCGGATTACCAGACTACCTATATATCCGATACAGATCATCCATGGACTTACATATGGATCGGTTTTTCCGGCCGGACTGCCGGGACAATTGTGAATTCCCTGGGGCTCAGTCAGGATAATCCCATTTTCACCTGCAGTGAGGGGGAACATCTGAAAAAATATGTGCTGGAGATTATGCGCCATAATCATCCCAATCCTTCCGATTCCTACCGGGCTATGGGGATGTTTTTTCTGTTCATCAGCACGATTGCCGGCGCACAGAAGGATCAGCTTCCCTCCTCTGACGGAAACACCTATGTTCAACACGCGATTTCCTACATTCACCGACATATCAGTGAGCCGGTTCTGGTGGAAGATATCGCCGATTATGTGGGATTGAACCGCAGCTACCTCAGCACGCTGTTCAAAACTCATACCGGTATGACTCCCATCCGGTACATTCAGAACTGCCGGATTACAAAAGCCCGGCACCTGCTGGAATCCTCCAGGCTTTCTGTCGAAAGCATTGCATGTTCCTGCGGTTATCAGAAAGCAGAATCTCTGATAAAGATTTTTCATCAGACATACGGATGTTCGCCCAGCACTTACCGGAAGCAGGTAATCAGCAAGTCCAGGGAGACATCCCGCAGCATGGAAAAAGACGCCTGGCCCGATATCATGGGCAAGACGCCTTCTGAAGATGATCTGTAAATATTATGCAAACAGATGCTGTATAAAGTTTTATGCATTCATCGTACCGCGCGCACGGCTTTTCTCCTGCCTGCGCTGATAGATTTCTGCATCTTTGCCGTATAAAAGCGGTTCGGAAACATGTGTATTGTACCACTGAATGATGGGTCCCATCAGCAGTGCCGTAATCACGGTTCCCACACCAATTGTCACATGGCATAAAAATCCGACAATGACGCATACCAGATCCGTACTGATCCGGCAGACACGAAATGCCGCCAGCTTGTATTTATGAGCGGCTGTCAGAGCAACCGCATCATAGGCTGAGACACCAAGATCTGCCGTAAAATAAAGGGAAGCCGAAAAACAGGTTACCAGAACGCCGATAGCCAGCATGGCAAAACGTCCGGCCAGAGAAGGATCCGGGAAAAAATGATCCAGCAGATTGTACATGAAATCCGCAGCTATACCTGTGCCCAGAAGATTGAAGATCGTTGCGATCCCGATATAGTGACGGTTGATGAAGAATACTCCCACCAGCAGCGCGCCCGTGATAATCAGGTAAAACGTACTGTAAGTAGAATGAAACACATTGGCAAATGCTGTTACAAAACAGGTAAAGGGATCTGCTCCCAAAGAAGCTTTCTGGAATGTTCCAACACAAAATCCGGTGATTACAACACCAAAGAAAGCCATAAGAATTCTCTTCGTCTTCTGTGACATATCGATTCCTCCCTAATAATTCATGCCTGAAAACAACGATTCCGGATCCGAAAGCACCCCGTTCTTTTATCCGGACAGGGACCGCCATCACCAGACTGTATGAGGCAGACTGTGCCTCTGCAGCCTGAATGATAGCCGGACTGCTTCTCAAATCCAGAATTATTATAATCATGAAGCTGTCCGTCAGCCATCCTCAGCTGATGGATAAAACTGTCCATTTGTTAGATTCTCTGCTCCTATTTCAAAACGATATTATGTATCCAGACGCCTTTCTTCACCAGAACAAAACCGATCACACACTTGATCCAGTCCGCCACGCTGACCAGCACAGCGATTGTCAGAACGCCAAGAGCGGTAAACCGGCTGAGCAGCCAGGCCACGGGAACACTGACGCACCACACAAAAACGCTGTCAAAGAAAAAAGTAACCAGCGTCTTTCCACCTGAACGCAGTGTAAAGTACGAAGCATTCAGAAAGGCATTCTGCGGCAGAAACAGAGCCTGAATCAGAATCAGATTCATGGCAAGAATTCTGGCTTCCCCGGTTGTATTATACAAATCAGGAAACACCGGAGCAATCAACGCCATAACCAGCGCTGCCCCGATACAGCACATGACGGAGAATGCAATCAGCTTATTGTCCGTATCTCTCGCTTCCTCCATTCTTCCCGCACCCAGCAGCTGTCCCACCACGATGGCAACTGCGTTGCCAAGTGCAATGCAGACTACATTAAAAAGGTTGCCGATGGTATTGGATATGTTCATGGCAGCAACCACATTCAGTCCGCGAACTGAATAACACTGAACCAGCATGGCCATGCCAGCCGACCAGAGCGTTTCATTGAGCAGCAGCGGCGTCCCTTTTACCACAATATCCCTGACCAGATGCAGCGGAATCTTCATGGTACGGTACATATCCGCAAAATAAGGATAACTGCCTGTTCTCATATGCACCCGCCCCACCACAACAACGGTTTCCACATAGCGGGACAGAACCGTAGCTGCAGCAGCGCCCACAACGCCCAGGGCAGGAAAACCAAACTTTCCGTAAATCAGAATATAATTGAAAATCAGGTTCACAAAAACGGCTGCAATCCCCGCTTTCATGGGCAACACGGTTTCCCCGCACTCACGCAGTGTGCCGGCATAAACCTGTACCAGCATAAAAGCCGGGAAACCGATCATGAGAACAAGCATATATGCCCTGCCGGATGCAAGAGCCAGCGCCAGATCACCCCCGTCGCTGCTGCCGCCCAGATACATCCGGATCAGATTTTCTCCCTGAAACAAAAACAGTGTCAAAGCCAGCAAAGTCAGGAGCAGTGCCAGCCAGAGCTTAAAGCGGAAGGTACTGCGAATCCCTTCCTCATCCCCCTGCCCGTAAAACTGGGCAGTAAAAATACCGGCGCCGGACAGTCCGCCGAAAATACAGAGATTGTAAACCATAACCAGCTGATTCACAATCGCCACGCCCGACATCTGTTCCGTCCCGATCTGCCCCACCATAATATTGTCGAGCAGATTCACAAAATTGGTGATACCGTTCTGAATCATGATCGGAACAGCAATCGCCAGAACCATAGCATAAAACTTCCGGTCACCGATAAACGTCTTTTTAAATTTCCCCCACATAATAATTTTTCCTGCTGCAATTCAGCAGAACATCCTTTCACATTACTCTTTTGTACCTGAGTTTTCCTAACTTCTGCGGTTTCATCTTATCATACACATTTCTTTTTATCAAGCTGTCACTCCACTTCATTGCCGGTTTTTTCCCCGTTGAGAAACGCCCTCGCATTGCTCAGCGTGGTCTCGCTGATGGCTTCCAGTGCTTCCTGAGTAAAAAATCCCTGATGGGATGTGATAATCACATTGGGAAAAGACAACAGCCGGGCTGTAACAGAACTTTCCATAATGTCATCGGACCGGTCCTCAAATACATTTTTCTTTTCCTCCTCATATACATCGAGACCCACAGCAAAAAATTTCCGTTCCCGGATTCCTTCGATCAAATCCTCCGTCTTCACCAGACCGCCCCGGGACGTATTGACAAGAATCACACCATCTTTCATTTTACAGATCGTTTCCCGATTGATCAGGTGATAGGTTTCATCCATCAGCGGACAGTGCAGGGAAATCAGATCACTGCGCCTCAGCAGTTCATCCAGTTTCACATACGTTACAAAATCGAGATCAGGATTCTGATACGTATCATAAGCAATTACCTTCATGCCGAAGCCGCGGCAGATTCTGGCCATGGCTGCACCGATTTTTCCCGTACCTACGATTCCCGCTGTTTTTTGGTAAAAATTAAAGCCCAGCATGCCTCCCAGACTGAAATCATTCTCCCTGACACGGACATATGCTTTATTAATGCGCCGGTTCACCGCCAGTGCCAGTGCCATGGCATGTTCCGCCACCGCTTCAGGAGAATATCCGGGAACACGCATGACTGTCATTCCGTATTCACCGGTTTTACCAATATCCACATTGTTGAAACCTGCACACCGCATGAGAATCAGTTTCACACCGCATTCATGGAGAATTCTTATCGTTTCTGTTCCTGCATCGCAGCTGACAAATGCGCATACTCCATCGTATCCTCTGGCCAGCTGTGCCGTGCTGGGAGTCAGTTCCGATTTCTGATAATCAATCTGTATCTCCGGATATTCATTTTTCTTTTTCTCAAAGGATTCCCTGTCATAGCTTTTGGTATCATAAAATAGAATCTTCATTCCTGCTTCCGACCTTTCTGAAAAAAATGAAAAGGCTGTCATAAGCAGCCTCTTCCGTTACATCCTGCCGGGTTAGTATAACCACGGGCAGAACAGGATATTCATTTATTAAACAGAACCTTCTCCAAGCAGTACAACCTGAACTGTTTTAATCAGCAGTTTAATATCCAGCCATAAACTCCATTCTCTGATGTATTTCATGTCAAGAGCCACAACTTCCTCGAAATTGGTAATATCACTTCGTCCGCTGACCTGCCACATACCGGTCAGGCCCGGCTTGGAACAGAGCCTCGCCCGATGATGGGGACTGTATTTCTCCCATTCATCCACTGTCGGAGGCCGGGTACCCACAAGACTCATATCACCTTTAAGAATGTTATAAAACTGGGGCAGTTCATCAATGGAATATTTCCTCATAATACGCCCAATCGGTATAATACGCGGATCATGATCCATCTTAAACATGAATCCTTCCATTTTATTCTGAGCCATTAACTCCGCCTTACGCCTGTCCGCATCCGGATACATGGAGCGGAATTTGTATATCTTGAATTTCCTGCCATTTTTACCAATACGTACCTGAGAATAAAAAATCGGACCAGGTGACTGTATATAGATGATGGGAGCGAAAATCACAAATGCCACGGCGGTTATTACCAGACCAACCAGGCTGCCCACAATATCCATCGCACGTTTCAACAGCAGCTGAACCGGAGAGGCAACACTGATGCTTGAAGTCAGAACAGTCAGGCCTCCCACCTTCTCAACCAGTTCATTCGGCAAATCACCAAATGTATGCGCCAGATTGATGTGAACCGTTAATCCTGTAGTCATCATATCCTGTACCATTTTCTCCGCTGCGGCAGTATCAGAAAGGTCAATCATCACTTCATCAATGACTCCGTTTCTCATATACGTATACAGTTCATCCAGATCATGAAATACTTCAATTTCTGAAAAATCCTCATTTTTCCGAATACACTCTTTCACCCTGGATGCCTTGCCGGCTGAATCCACCAAAAGTACCGCTTTTATTGCAAAACGATTCTCGCTGTGGCGTTTCATATGTTTCAGTGTTTTTTCAGCTTTCCGCGCATCTGCAACCAGAAGCATACGGGGCATTCGTCCTCTTTTCAGAAGATATACACGCACAATCCGCTTATATCCGGTCCGAACCAGACACATACCGACACCTGTACAAACCCAGAATGTTACAAACACCGAGCGTGAAAAAAAGTATGCTTTCTGCATAAAATAAAGGTAAAGTATCATGGCAATTACAAGAATCGAAGTATTTTTTATCGATTCCAGAAATTCCTGATAGATTTTTCTCTTTAAAATATTTTTATGAACAGGTATCGTACATATGATAATGATATCCAGCAAAAGAATCAAAACACGCATGGTCCGGTAAAGATCCGTAAACAGATACCAGTTATTCTTCATCCTGAAAAAACAGGACAGCAGATAAGATAACTCAATCACTGCCAGATCCAGAATAATAAAATCGAAATGCTTAAACCACCGGTTTTTCGCTCGTTCGTACATACCTTCCTCCTTTCCCGGATATCCACATAAGCTTTGATCAGGCATAATATTATCAAATTCCAGCTATCTGTAAAAGAATTCTATTTATGTATCCCTGACTGTAGATGCTATTCTATCATGATATAATGATAGAATCAAGAGAAAACAGTTTAATCCCTAGGGTTGTTTCACGAAGCCAGGCTATATATTCAAAGCTCTGTTAATGTCTTAT
>JBJELO010000057.1:55115-57918 GCA_051879195.1 Lachnospiraceae bacterium | reverse complement strand
CCATCTTCGTCTCTGGGAACGATGACATCAATGTCTTTTGCGTTCTCGGAAAGGTCAATGAACAGATTCAGATGCTCGCTTAATACCTTTGCGGCAAAGCTTACTGCATCATCGGGAGCCAGAGTACCGTTGGTTGTAACATCAAGTGTTAACTTATCAAAATCGGTAATCTGACGGACACGAGTGTTCTCAACTTTCAGATTAACTCTTTCTACAGGTGTGTAGATGGAATCTACAGCAATTACGCCGATAGGCAGATCGTCGTCTTTATTGCGTTCTGCGCTGACATAGCCTCTGCCTTTGGAAATTGTAAGCTCCATGTAAAGCTTACTGTCAGTACCACCATTCAGGGTTGCAATCACAAGATCCTTATTTAAAATCTCGATATCGGAGTCTGTATGAATGTCTGCAGCTGTAACCACACCCTCGCCTTCGAACTCAATGTACGCAGTTTTCACTTCGTTGGAATCACTGTTATTTCTGATGGCGAGACTTTTAATATTCATGATGATTTCGGTCACATCCTCTTTTACACCGGGGATGGGGCTGAATTCATGCTGAATACCCTCGATTTTAATCTGACTTACTGCACATCCCGGTAATGAAGATAACATGATTCTTCTAAGAGAGTTGCCAAGTGTTATACCGTATCCGCGTTCCAGCGGTTCTACAACGAATTTGCCATACTTTTTATCTTCTGAGATCTCAACGATCTCAATGTTGGGCTTTTCAAAATCAAACACTATATAAGAGCCTCCTTAAAGGATGTTGGATTGACGGGTTACTATTGACTGATCAGTACTTAATTATTTGGAATATAATTCGACGATAAGCATTTCGTTAACCGGAACGTCAATCATTTCTCTTGTAGGTAAGGATTTGATTGTAATTGTTAATGCTTCAGTATCAACATCGATCCATTCAGGTACGATTCTGCCTGCTGTTACTTCCAGAATATCTTTATATCTCTGAGAGTCTTTCTTTGTTTCCTTAACGGTGATAACATCACCTGCTTTGATCTGGTAGGAAGGAATGTTAACCTTCTTGCCATTAACCAGAAGCTGCTTGTGATCTACGATCTGTCTTGCTTCTTTTCTGGTACGTGCTAAACCTGCACGGAAAACAACGTTGTCGATTCTTCTTTCCAGAAGGATCATCAGGTTGTCACCAACCATACCGTTCATGCGTTTAGCTTTTGCATAATAATTTCTAAAAGGTTTCTCTAAAACACCATAGATGAATTTAGCTTTCTGTTTTTCTCTCATCTGGAGACCATACTCGCTGATTTTCTTGTTAGCTCTTGTTAAATTTCTGTTAGACTTCTTTTCAACACCTAAATAGCTGGGGTCGAGAGCCAGAGATCTACATCTTTTAAGAACCGGAACTCTATTAACTGCCACTTTACTTTCCTCCTATTAGACTCTTCTGCGTTTGGGCGGGCGACAACCGTTGTGAGGAACGGGGGTAACGTCCTTGATACTTGTTACTTCCAGACCGCAGGCCTGAAGTGCTCTGATTGCAGCTTCTCTGCCTGAACCGGGTCCTTTTACCATAACATCTACAGATTTTAAGCCATGGACTAAAGCTGCCTTTGTTGCAGTTTCTGCAGCCATCTGAGCTGCATAGGGAGTAGATTTCCTTGAACCTCTAAATCCCAGACCGCCTGCACTTGCCCATGAAAGAGCATTTCCCTGATTATCAGTCAGGGTTACGATTGTATTATTAAATGATGACTGAATGTGCGCCTGTCCGCGTTCAACGTTTTTCTTGACACGCTTTTTTGTCACTTTTCTTGCTGACACTTTTTTAGTAGCCATTTAAACTAACCTTTCCCTGTCGGGTTCCTTTCTCAAGTATTAATCTGTGGCCTTCTGCCACGAAACAAAATCTTGAATACCGTTTGTTCGTTACTTTTAAGTTTTGGAAAGAATAAATTTCTTACCTTAATAATGATGGAACGCTTAATTATTTCTTCTTGTTTGCAACTGTTTTCTTGGGACCTTTGCGTGTTCTTGCATTGGTCTTTGTCTTCTGTCCACGTACGGGAAGACCTCTTCTGTGACGGATGCCTCTGTAGCAGCCGATCTCCTGAAGTCTCTTGATGTTCATGGCAACTTCTCTACGTAAGTCACCTTCTACCAGTACGTGATCATTGTCGATCGCTTCTGCGATAGCCTTAACTTCATCGTCAGTCAGGTTTTTTACGCGGGTATCGGGATTCACGTTAGCTTCAGCAAGCAGACGCTTGGAAGTAGACAGACCGATACCGTAGATGTAAGTAAGAGCGATCTCAACGCGTTTTTCTCTAGGTAAGTCAACACCAGAAATACGAGCCATAAGTGTTTTACACCTCCGTTGTAGTCTTTGATAATATTGAATGTTGTTTCTGATCGTCAGAAACAGGAAAACACACTTTCTCAGCAAGCTGAGCCCTCAATCATATGCCATCACATGGTGTTTTCAGTCGTACGGGAACGTAATGGCATGGAAAAATTGTCTACACGCAGTCTTGCGGTTCCTGAACCTGCAGACACACAGTGCACACAACTTCCGGTGGTCCGGACAGAATTAACCGGTTTCTGCCAGAACCTGTATATATGGATCAGCATGTCCGAAAACACGCTGCAGCCGCCTAACTAAGCACTGACACAAACTTCAGCAAATTAACCCTGTCTCTGTTTGTGTTTGGGATTCTCACAGATAACTCTGATGCTTCCCTTTCTCTTAATGATTTTGCACTTTTCGCAAATGGGTTTTACTGATGATCTTACTTTCATTTCATACTCTCCTTTCAAAAAGTCCA
>JBJELO010000057.1:0-55015 GCA_051879195.1 Lachnospiraceae bacterium | reverse complement strand
ATGGGTTTTACTGATGATCTTACTTTCATTTCATACTCTCCTTTCAAAAAGTCCACTTGTGATTCTATCATACAGATATAAATTATGCAAGTCTTTTTTAAAGAAAAAACGCATATTTTTCCCGCTTTTTTCTGTCACGTTCCTGTAAGAAAAACGGGATTCTTCCAGCCTGAAAGCGGAGATGGATACGATGCAGCCATTTTCCGCTTTCAGACCTTCCGGATCCGGATCTTTATTTATCTCTCCAGATGATTCTGCCTTTGCTCAGATCATAGGGAGATAATTCAAGAGTTACTTTATCACCGGGAAGAATACGGATGTAATTCATACGTAATTTGCCGCTGATATGAGCAAGCACCTGATGTCCGTTTTCCAGTTCTACCTGAAACATGGCATTGGGAAGCTTTTCTACTACTGTTCCTTCAATTTCAATAACGTCAGATTTTGACATTTGATACCTCCTGAAAAAAATATTTCTGCAGCTGCTCAGATCCGATCTCAAAAATACCGGCTCTGAACAGTTACAAATTAAGTGATAAAATCACCGGTTCATCCTCAGTGATCAATATGGTGTTTTCATAATGTGCTGATAAAGAACCATCTTCCGTTACGACTGTCCAGTCATCATCAAGCCATGCCACATCGCATCTTCCCATATTAATCATGGGTTCCACAGCCAGTGTCATGCCGGGCTGCAGTTTGATGCCTCTGCGTCTCTGGCGGAAATTCGGAATCTCCGGATCTTCGTGCAGATGACTGCCAATACCATGACCTACCAGGTCCTGCACAATGCCATATCCGAAGGGACGTACATATGCATCAATGGCATTGGAAATATCATACAGATGATTGCCCGCTTTTGCATATTTTATACCTTCGAAAAAGCTCTGCTTCGTAACTTCAATCAGTTTTGCCGCTTCCGGACTGATCTCCCCCACACCCCAGGTTCTGGCTGCATCGGAATGATATCCTTTATAGATCACGCCTGCGTCCAGACTTACGATGTCTCCCTCTTTAATAATATGATGTTTATTGGGTATTCCATGAACCACCTCATCATTAACGGACACACAGATAGAAGCGGGATATCCGTTATAATTCAGGAAAGAAGGGATACAACCAAAGCTGCGAATGATTTCTTCACCTTTTTTGTCAATATCAAGTGTCGAAATACCAGGTCGAATGAATTTCTCCAGCTCGTCATGAGTTTGTGCCAGGATTTTACCTGCCTCTTTCATCAGTTCAATCTCTCTGGCAGACTTTATTGTAACAGCCATTTTACTATGCTCCTAAAATCTTTACGATATCTTCGAAAACAGCATTCATATCCTGTGTACCATCAACTTCTTTTAAAACTCCTTTTTTGCTGTAGAAGTCGATCAGGGGCTGTGTCTGATCATGATATACTTTCAGACGGTTCTGAACGGTTTCAGGCTTGTCGTCGTCACGAAGAATCAGCTCACTTCCGCACTTATCGCAGATTCCTTCTTTTTTCGGCGGAATGTGAACAATATGGTATGTAGCACCGCATGTTACACATGCTCTTCTGCCACCCATTCTGTTTACGATGTTACTGTCCGGAACTTCCACATTGATTGCATAATCAACAGATTCTCCTCTTGCAGTAAGAGCGTCTTCCAGACATTGTGCCTGCGGAATTGTTCTGGGGAATCCGTCCAGTACATATCCGTTTGCACAGTCATCCTGTGAGATTCTGTCAATCAGAAGATCAACTGTTAAAGAATCCGGAACCAGCTGACCTGCATCCATGTAGGTCTTTGCTTTCTTCCCCAGCTCGGTTCCGTTTTTGATGTTTGCTCTGAAGATATCCCCTGTGGAAACGTGCGGGATTCCGTATTTTGCAGCAATCATCTTTGCCTGAGTGCCTTTGCCTGCACCAGGTGCTCCTAACATAATAATCTTCATACTTGTACCCTCCTTATAAAGAAAAAGTTATATAAAAACGGCACGCCTCCGGCAATCCCTCCCGCGATACATCCGTACCCGGAAAGAAATTACCGAATGGCATGCCGTTAACCTTAACTGTTTAAGAATCCTTTATACCTGCGCTGTACCATCTGTGATTCAATCTGCTTCAGTGTCTCAAGCACAACACCAACGATAATGATCAGTGATGTACCCATAAAGGACAGGTTGGCAATATTGAAAATACCGGATACAACGATCGGAATCGTACACACAATCAGAAGACCAACTGCGCCGATAAACACAATATAATTTAAGATTCTGGTCAGATAATCAGATGTGGGCTTGCCCGGTCTGATACCGGTAACAAATCCCCCCTGTTTCTTCATGTTATTCGCAATTTCAATCGGGTTAAATGTAATTGATGTATAGAAATATGCAAACAGTATGATTAATAATGCATATACCAGATATCCGATGGAATACTGGGGTGCATCTATCTTACACCAGTTGGAAGAACTGAGGCAAAGCAGAATCTTTCCTCCGATCGTGGAGTAATCCACATCAAAGAAAGTTGCAATTACCACAGGGAAAGTCATCAGAGATGACGCAAAAATAACCGGAATAACGCCAGCAGTATTAACCCTCAGGGGAATATTGGAGGACTGACCTCCCACCATCTTACGGCCCTGCATTTTCTTAGCATACTGTACAGGAATCTTCCTGATTGCTTCCTGCAATAACACGGTGAACGTTACCATGGCCAGCAGCAATAAAAGAATTACTGCAATTGCAATGACTTTCATGAATACTGTCTGGGAAGCTACAAATCTTTCATACAGTGTCATAAAGTCATCAGGTAAACTGGACACAATATTAATCAACAGTACGATTGAAATACCGTTACCTACACCATACTGTGTGATCTGCTCGCCAATCCACATCAGGATTGCAGAACCGGCAGTCATGGTTACAACTGTGATAACAACTGCATACCATGTGTAGTTATCGTACAGGCCGCTTCCGCCGAATCCGACAGCCATAGCTGTAGACTGGATCAGGGCGAGTGCAACAGTCAGATATCTTGTGATCTTGAGAATGACCTTGCGGCCATCCTCTCCATCTTTCTGAAGTTCTTCTAATTTCGGGATTGCAATTGTAAGCAGCTGCATAATGATTGATGATGTAATGTACGGAGTGATATTCAATGCAAAGATCGACATCTCCATAAAAGAACCACCAGTCATAGCATTAAAGAAGTTAAATGCATCTCCGGAATTACTAGCTAAAAATTCTGCAATTACTGAATTGTTAACACCCGGAACAGGAATCTGGCATCCTGCTCGAACAACAACTAACATAAAAAATGTGAACAGCAGCTTTCCTCTTACTTCTTTAATTTTAAATGCGTTCCTAAGTGTTTCTAACATATCAGATTACCTCGCAAGTACCACCTAATGCTTCAATTTTAGCTTTTGCACCTTCACTGAATGCATTTACTTTAACAGTCAGCTTCTTTGTTAATTCGCCTGTAGCAATGATCTTAACGCCATCACCGGGTTTTTTGATGATGTTGGCATCCTGTAAAGCTTCGATAGTAACTACTGCGCCGTCCTCAAAACAATTTAATCTGTCTAAATTAACAGCAACGATATTTTTGGAATTTCTGCAAGTGAATCCTCTCTTAGGCAGACGTCTGTATAAAGGCATCTGACCACCTTCGAAACCGATTCTGGGTGCTCCTGAACGAGCTTTCTGACCTTTGTGTCCCTTACCGGCAGTCTTACCGTTGCCTGAACCATGGCCGCGGCCTCTTCTGAAGCTGTCGCTCTGTTTGGAACCTTCTGCAGGTCTTAATGTTGATAAATCCATTACGCGCACCTCCTGACTCTATTAGATTTCTTCTACTTTAACTAAATGTTTTACGTGCCAGATCATACCTCTTACAGCGGGGTTGTCCGGTAATTCAACTGTTTTGTGCATCTTCTTGAGGCCAAGTGCTTCGATGGTTTTAACCTGCTTCGGCACTGCACCAATGGGAGATTTTACCAGTGTAACTTTTAATTTCTCTGCCATCTTTCTACCTCCTAGCCGATGATCTCTTCAATAGATTTGCCACGTTTTGCAGCTACTGCTTCAGGAGTTGTCAGTTTAGCAAGACCTGCGATTGTAGCCATAACAACATTCTGTTTGTTATTGGAACCTAAAGATTTTGTACGGATATTCTGAATACCTGCAAGTTCAATTACGGCACGGGCAGGACCTCCGGCGATTACACCGGTACCTGCTTTAGCGGATTTTAACAGTACGGAAGCACTGCCGAATTTGCCGATATTGTCATGAGGGATACTCTTGTTTTCATCTAATGCTACGCATACCAGGCTCTTTTCTGCAGCCTGTTTGCCTTTGCGGATTGCTTCCGGAATTTCAGCAGCCTTGCCGATGCCTGCGCCTACATGGCCATTGCCATCGCCAACTACAACCAGTGCTGAGAATCTCATGTTACGGCCACCCTTTACTACTTTGGTGACACGCTTGATGGTAACAACTTTTTCTTCTAATTCTAACTGGCTGGCATCAATGATTTCGCGTTTCATGTGTTTTCCTCCTTGATTAGAATTCCAGACCAGCTTCTCTGGCTGCATCTGCTAATGCTTTGACTTTACCCTGATATATGAAGCCTCCTCTGTCGAAAACAACAGTTGTGATGCCTTTTTCCAGTGCTCTCTTGGCGATAACTGTACCCAGGTAAGCAGCTGCATCAACATTGTTTGTCTTCTCAAGCTCAGCCTTGATTTCTTTCTGAACGGTAGACGCTGATACTAACGTATTGCCGACAGTGTCATCAATAATCTGAGCGTACATATGATTGTTGCTTCTGAAAACTGCCAGACGAGGTCTTTCACTTGTACCGGCGAAACGATTACGAATTCTGTTGTGTTTTTTAACACGCACAATACTTCTGGATGTTTTGCTAATCATATTCTGTCACTCCCCTCTTATTTCTTCTTACCTGTCTTACCAACTTTACGTCTGATCACTTCATCAGCATACTTGATACCCTTGCCCTTGTAAGGTTCAGGACGTCTCTTGTCTCTGATTTCAGCAGCGTACTGACCAACTTTTTCTTTATCGATACCTTTGATTACGATTTTATTGGGGGTCTCAACTACTGCTTCAAGACCTTCAGGATCCATCATCTCAACAGGGTGTGAATAACCGAGGGAAAGAACCAGCTTTTTGCCCTGCTTAGCAGCTCTGTAACCAACACCGTTGATTTCCAGGACTTTTTCGTAACCCTGAGTTACACCTGTAACCATGTTGTTGATCAGAGTTCTTGTAAGACCGTGTAAAGCTTTCATTCTCTTTAAGTCATTAGGTCTTGATACAACTACATGCGCATCTTCAACTTTGATGCTCATCTCTGCGGGTAATACTCTCTCAAGTGTTCCTTTGGGACCCTTTACAGTCACTTTATTATTTTCTGCAATATCAACTGTTACACCAGCGGGAATTGCGATTGGCATTCTTCCTATACGTGACATGCCCGTACCTCCTTATATGAGTTAAGTGTGAAGCGTAAATGTGAAGACTGATCTTCAGCCTCACACTCACTGTTTATTATGAATCAATTACTGACTAAATTAAATCGGATCAAATATATATAAATTGCTGCTTACCAGATATAAGCCAGAACTTCGCCGCCAACGTTGTTAGCGCGGGCTTCTTTGTCAGTCATAACACCTTTGTTTGTTGAAATAATAGCGATACCAAGTCCACCAAGTACTCTGGGCATATTCTCTACGCTTGCGTATACACGAAGACCGGGTTTGGAAATCTTCTTTAAGCCGGCGATAACTTTTTCATTTTTATCTTTGCCGTACTTTAAGGTAATGCGGATAGACTGGAAGCTGCCTTCATCTACCATTTCGTATTTTTCAATGTAACCTTCTCTAACCAGGATGTCTGCAATAGCCAGTTTCATCTTGGATGAAGGAACATCAACTGTATCATGTTTTGCAGTGTTTGCATTACGGATTCTTGTAAGCATATCTGCAATAGGATCGCTCATTGTCATTTTGTCTTCCTCCTTGCTCTGCTTCGGATGCTTTACGCATCCCTGTGATATTTACCAGCTTGCTTTCTTTACACCGGGGATTTCACCCTTATATGCTAATTCACGGAAGCAGATTCTGCAGATTCCGTATTTTCTTAAAACTGAATGCGGGCGACCGCAAACTCTGCAACGTGTATAAGCTCTTGTGGAGAACTTGGGTGCACGCTGCTGCTTAATCTTCATAGAAGTCTTAGCCATGGTTTATTCCTCCTGTTATTTCTGGAAAGGCATGTTGAATAATGTTAAAAGTTCACGGGCTTCTTCATCAGTCTTTGCTGTTGTAACAAAGATGATGTCCATACCTCTTACCTTATCGATCTTATCATATTCGATTTCAGGGAAGATTAACTGTTCTTTGATACCCAGTGCGTAATTGCCTCTGCCATCAAAAGCGTTGGGGTTAACACCACGGAAGTCACGTACACGAGGCAGTGCCAGGTTGATCAGACGATCAACGAACTCGTACATCTTTTCGCCTCTTAATGTAACTTTACAGCCAATGGGCATACCTTCTCTGATCTTGAAGTTTGCTACTGACTTTTTAGCTCTTGTCTTAACTGCTTTCTGGCCTGAGATTGTTTCCATATCCTTGATTGCAGCGTCCAGAAGTTTAGCATTTTCACGAGCTTCACCTACACCCATGTTGATGATGACCTTGTCAAGCTTCGGTACTTCCATAATGTTCTTGTAGCCGAATTTCTTGATCATAGCATCAACGATTTCATTCTTATAAGTCTCTCTTAATCTACTCAATGCAAAGAACCTCCTTTCCCTGATTAACCGATCACTTCGCCGGTCTTAACTGCAACACGAACTTTTTTGCCGTCTTCGATCTTGAAGGCGATTCTTGTTGCCTGACCATTGTGAACATACATAACGTTAGAAATATCAATAGGTCCTTCAACGGTAATGATTCCGCCCTGAGGGTTGGCTGCACTTGCTTTTGCGTGCTTTGTAACCATGTTGATACCTTCAACAACAACTTTGCCCTTCTTAGCGTCTACGGACAGAACTTTACCTTCTTTGTCTTTATCTTTACCGGTGATAACCTTAACGGTATCGCCTTTTTTAATCTTGCAAGTTGCCACTGTGTGCACCTCCCTATAATACTTCCGGAGCTAAGGAAACAATCTTCATGAACTGCTTATCTCTTAACTCTCTTGCTACAGGTCCGAAAATACGTGTTCCTTTGGGGGTCTTATCATCTTTAATGATAACTGCTGCATTTTCATCAAATCTAATATATGAACCGTCTTTACGACGTGTTGCGTTTACAGTACGAACTACGACAGCTTTCACTACATCGCCTTTTTTAACGACACCGCCGGGAGCAGCATCCTTAACACTGGCAACGATTACATCACCGATTGCTGCATATCTTCTTGTGGAACCACCCATAACTCTGATGCACAGAAGTTCTTTTGCTCCGCTGTTGTCAGCAACCTTAAGTCTGGTTTCCTGCTGAATCATGACTGAAACTCCTTTCTGATCCTTGGGATTTTTGATAATACGGAAAGGGTTTTACACCCTTCCGTGTGTTCCATGAAGGAACAAATTCCATTGCAAGGCCCCGAAGGGCTGCTGCACAGATTATTTTGCCTTTTCAACGATTTCAACAAGTCTCCATCTCTTATCCTTGGATAAAGGTCTTGTTTCCATAACTTTTACAGTATCACCAATACCGCATTCGTTGTTTTCATCATGTGCTTTTAATTTATAGGTTCTCTTAACGATCTTGCCGTACAGAGCATGTTTTACGTGATCCTCGATAGCAACAACGATTGTCTTGTCCATCTTGTTGCTGACAACCTTACCTGTACGGGTCTTTCTTAAATTTCTTTCCAAAACAGTTCCTCCTTATGGGAATACCACTAATTAAGCATTAGCCTTGGCAGCGATAACAGTCTGAATTCTTGCGATGTTCTTTCTAACTTCTTTGATTCTTCCTGTGTTCTCCAGCTGACCTGTAGCGTTCTGAAATCTCAGATTGAACAGTTCCTTTTTAGCGCTTACCAGTTCACCCTGTAACTCTTCAACACTTTTAACGTTTAATTCTTCTAAATATTTCTTACTCTTCATTGCCAGCACCGCCTTCTAAATCCGCACGGGAAACGATTTTACATTTAACAGGCAGTTTGTGCATTGCAAGACGTAAAGCTTCTCTTGCAACATCTTCGGAAACGCCTGCGATTTCAAACATTACACGACCCGGTTTAACAACAGCTACCCAATATTCCAGTGCACCTTTACCGGAACCCATACGAGTTTCAGCAGGTTTCGCAGTAACAGGCTTGTCAGGGAAAATCTTAATCCATACTTTACCACCACGTTTGATGTAACGAGTCATAGCAACACGGGCTGCTTCGATCTGTCTGGAAGTAATCCAGCAGGGTTCAACAGCTACAAGTCCATATTCGCCGTAATTGATCTTATTGCCTCTGGAGGCTTTGCCAGCCATGCTGCCACGGAACTGTTTACGACGTTTTACTCTTTTAGGCATTAACATTATTTATCGCTCCCTTCCTTACCAGCCTTTACCGGAAGAACTTCGCCTTTGTAGATCCAAACCTTAACGCCAACTTTACCGTAAGTTGTGTCAGCTTCAGCGAAGCCATAGTCAATATCTGCTCTCAGTGTCTGTAACGGAATAGTACCTTCACTGTAAAATTCTGTACGGGCCATATCAGCACCACCCAGACGACCGGAAACGGATGTCTTGATACCAAGAGCACCGGCCTTCATTGTTCTGGACATTGTGGATTTCATAGCACGTCTGAAAGATACACGATTCTCAAGCTGCTGAGCGATGTTTTCAGCAACCAGCTGAGCATCTTTGTCAGGTCTCTTAACTTCTTTGATATCGATGAAAAGTTTGCTGGGAGTCATCTTCTGAACTCTTGCTTTTAACTTTTCGATTTCAGCGCCGCCCTTACCGATTACATAACCGGGCTTAGCGGTATATATGATTAATTTTACTCTGCCTGCAGCTCTTTCGATTTCGATTCTGGAGATGCCAGCGGAATATAATTCTTTTTTGATAAACTTTCTCAGCTGGTAATCTTCTACCAGATTATCAGCGAAGTCTTTCTCTGCATACCATTTAGAGTCCCAATCCTTGATCACACCGACTCTTAAACCATGAGGATTAACTTTCTGTCCCATTATGCCCTCCTTCTTATCTCTGATCCAGAACTACAGTAATATGGCTTAATCTCTTTTCGATTCTGTAAGCTCTGCCCTGTGCTCTGGGTCTTACTCTCTTCATGATCGGTCCGTTGCTTGCGTAGCATTCTGCAACATACAGATCGGATCTGTTCATACCGTTGTTGTTTTCAGCGTTTGCGATTGCTGATTCAAGTAATTTCTTGATTACGGATGAAGCATATCTGGGGTTATAATTTAAAATACCAAGTGCTGTTTCAACATCTTTGCCTCTGATAGCATCCAAGACGAAGCAAGCTTTCTGAACAGGCACTCTGGCATAGGATAATTTTGCGCTAGGTCTTGTATCTTTCTGAGCGTTTCTTTCTCTCTTATACTGGGATCTATGTCCTTTTGCCATGGTGTTTCCTCCTTTCTGAAATCAGACTAACGTCTGGTTTTCTTTTCGTCTTTACCATGTCCTCTATAGGTTCTGGTTGCTACAAATTCACCTAATTTGTGACCAACCATGTCTTCTGTTACGTATACCGGTACATGTCTTCTGCCATCATGAACAGCGAATGTATGTCCTACAAATGAAGGGTAGATAGTAGAACGGCGAGACCAGGTCTTGATAACCTCTTTCTTGTCTGCTGCGTTCAGAGCATCTACTTTCTTTAATAAGCTCTCGTCTGCAAAGGGCCCTTTCTTTAATGAACGTGCCATAGTTACCTCCTTAAATTGTCAAAGCTTTACTTGCCGTCTCTACGTCTTACAATGTACTTGTTAGACTGTTTCTTCTTGTTTCTCGTCTTCAGGCCGAGTGCAGGTTTACCCCAAGGAGTGCAGGGACCGGGACGACCGATACCACACTTGCCTTCACCACCGCCGTGAGGATGGTCATTCGGGTTCATAACAGAACCGCGAACTGTGGGTCTGATACCCATGTGACGTTTACGACCAGCTTTACCAATATTGATCAGGGCATGTTCACCATTGCCTACAACACCAACAGTAGCTCTGCAGATGATGGGAACCATTCTCATCTCGCCTGAAGGAAGTCTTAATGTAGCAAACTTGCCTTCTTTAGCCATCAGCTGAGCAGCTGTACCAGCAGCACGAACCAGCTGTCCGCCCTTGCCGGGGTGCATCTCAACGTTGTGTACCATAGTACCAATCGGAATATTCTCTAACGGTAAGCAGTTGCCGATCTTGGCTTCTGCTTCGGGACCATTGTAAACTTTCCAGCCAACCTGAAGTCCTTCGGGAGCAAGAATGTATCTCTTCTCGCCGTCCAGGTAGCTGATCAGAGCGATATTAGCGCTTCTGTTAGGATCGTATTCGATGGAAACAACCTTTCCGGGAATACCATCTTTGTATCTCTTTGTATCAATAATTCTGTATTTTCTTCTGCTTCCACCACCGTGGTGTCTTACAGTAATTTTACCCTGGTTGTTACGACCTGCGTTCTTCTTTAAAGAAACTGTCAGAGATTTCTCAGGAGTTGTCTTTGTGATTTCAGAGAAATCAGAACCGGTCATGTTTCTTCTGGAGGGTGTATAGGGACGATATGTCTTAATACCCATTGTCTTATCTCCTTTCGGTAAACATCTTTTCAATGTTTCGATTTATCATGACTTCTTGTTAATGTCATATAGGTGTGAGGGCTTTCCCTGCGGAGTATAAGCGCCTCACCGGGTCTTACAGAGCGCCGTAGATATCGATCTTCTTGCTGTCAGCTGACAGTGTAACAACGGCTTTCTTTGTTGCAGCAGTCTTACCGACTGTTCTGCCTCTTCTCTTGGTCTTTCCTTCCATGTTCATGGTGTTGACTTTAACAACCTTTGTTCCTTCGAACATCTTCTCAACAGCATCCTTGATCATGGTCTTGTTGGCATCAACGTGTACCAGGAAAGTATACTTGTTAGCTTCTTCCATTTCAAAACCGGTAGCTTTTTCAGTTACAACGGGTTTTAAAATAACGTCATAATATTTGATGTCAGCCATTATGCATATACCTCCTCGATCTTTGCAACGCCACCCTTTGTAGTAACAACTGCGTCGTACTTCAGGATGTCATATGTGTTGATAGAAGTTGCTACAGCAGTCATAACACCGGGAATATTCTTAGCGGAAAGAACAACTTTCTCGTCCTTCTCGGGTAATACGATGATTGCTTTCTGAACTTTCAGAGCGTCCAGAACTGCCTGCATCTTCTTTGTCTTGATTTCGTCTAATGTCAGTTCATCCAGTACGAAGAACTTGGAATCCTGAACCTTGGAAGTCAGTACGGACTTCAGAGCCAGTCTTCTTTCTTTCTTGTTCAGTCTGATGGAGTAATCTCTCGGCTTGGGAGCGAATACCACACCACCACCTGTCCACTGGGGAGCTCTTGTTGAACCCTGTCTTGCATGACCGGTTCCTTTCTGTCTCCAGGGTTTCTTACCACCGCCGCTTACTTCTGAGCGGGTTTTGGCACTCTGTGTGCCCTGACGTTTATTAGCAAGCTGAGCAACAACAGCTTCATGTACTAAATGTTCATTGACTTTAACACCGAAAACAGCGTCATTCAGTTCCATAGTACCAACTGTTTCGCCCTGCATATTGTAAACAGCTACGTTTGCCATTTGTTAGTTCCTCCTTTCTTGAAAAGCATTACTTACCGGATTTAACGGTTTCTCTCAGAGTAACTAATGCTTTCTTAGGTCCCGGTACAGAACCTTTAACTAAAATCAGACCTGCTTCTGCATCAACTCTTACAACTTCCAGATTCTGAACAGTAACTTTTACATGGCCCATCTGACCAGGCATCTTTTTGCCCTTGAATACGCGGCCGGGAGTTGTTGCAGAACCGTTGGAACCTGCATGACGATGGAACTTGGAACCATGAGCCATGGGACCTCTGTGCTGTCCGTGTCTCTTGATTGCGCCCTGGAAGCCTTTACCTTTTGAAATTGCGGTAGCATCCACTTTGTCGCCTGCAGCAAATACATCAGCTTTGATTTCGTCTTTTACGGAGTATTCTTCTGCGTTATCGAACTTGAATTCCTTGATATATCTCTTGTAAGATACACCAGCTTTGTCAAAATGTCCTTTCAGGGGCTTTGTAACCAGTTTTTCTCTCTTGTCAACAAAACCTACCTGAACTGCTGAATAACCATCGTTTTCAACAGTCTTGATCTGTGTTACCACACAGGGTCCTGCCTGCAATACAGTTACGGGGGTTAATGTGCCGTCTTCGGAGAAGATCTGGGTCATACCCACTTTTGTAGCTAAAATTGCTTTCTTCATTATTCTTACCTCCTGTTAATCTACAGCGGAGCACAACCAGGGTGCTCATCCTAGAACAGGTATCTATACCAATTCCGGATTAACTAAATTGCGGAGAAATAATTCCGGGGAATTATTTCTGTTTCATCTTGAGGCTGATGCTTACACCAGCAGGCATCTCAAGACGGGATAAAGCTTCAACTGTCTTCTGTGTCGGTGCAATGATGTCAATCAGTCTTTTGTGTGTTCTCTGTTCAAACTGTTCTCTGGAATCTTTATATTTGTGAACAGCTCTTAAGATTGTTACAACTTCCTTCTTGGTGGGCAGCGGCACAGGACCACTAACCTGAGCACCTGTTTTCTTTACAGTTTCAACGATCTTGCCAGCGGACTGATCTACTAACTGGTGATCGTAAGCTTTTAATGTAATTCTCATTACCTGACTCATAAAAAAAGTCGCCTCCTTATTCGTACTATATCGAAGCACGACAAGTGGTGACTGTACACATCTCCGTGTGTGTCCAGAGCGCACTTAACCAGTGCTCATCAGCTCGTGTCCATCCCACACGGTCTCTGCCTTAAGCGCAGACCTATCCTTAACTTGTACAGTGACTTGTCGCCAGTTTCCTAACTTGACATTCGCTCCACGGAAAACCCGCTCTATCCGAGCGGCAACCTCACGCTTCACAGCTATCATGCCACAGCAGTCATTACTATAGCATACCTTTTAAAATAATGCAAGGTTTTTCTGATAATTTTTTTTGTATTTATTCAGATTCAATTACTGTTCAGCAACTGTTCATGCTGCTTCGGAAAATTTCCTTATATAATAGGAAGAAACCGACACAGCCATACTGCAGAAGCAGTATGGCTGTGTCGGTTCCGTTCCATTCCGGTTCAGTTCAGATGTCCAATTACATGATTAATACGACTTCTTACCACATCTTCGCCAAGAATCTGATTGATGGTCCACAGATCCGGTGAGTTGGAGCTGCCGGTGATGGCAATACGGAGCATCTCGGCCACATGGGATACGTTGCCTTTGTAAGCTTCGGGATCTGCTTTATATGCCTTCATATCGCCGGTAAAACCATACTTTTCGCCCAGTGCTTTCAGCGCGCTGAACCACTCGCCTGAATTGGCGCCATGATCGTAGGTTTCCAGATAATCCTGCAGAATCGTCTTCACCAGCTCATTATCATAGCTGAATTCATAGGACGGTACCAGTGTCTCATCAAAATACATGGCAAGGCTTTCGAAAATCTGTTTTGCGTAGCAGAAATCCTTTCTTCTGCGCTTGCCGCCGATACCCATACACAGATTGATGACCTTCATGAACTTCTCATCATCCGCAAAATACACATCCATCATATCGGGCTGATACGTCCGGCACCAGGTCTTCAGGAAATCGAATACTTCCTGAGGCTCCAGCTTTGCAAATTCATTCTTGCAGATGTCATGCAGCTTTGCGATATCGAACAGTGCGCCGGACTGTGCCATCTTCTTCACGCTGTAGGGGAATTCCTCGATAGGTGAATCGGGGTGCTTGTCGTACCACTGTTCGAAATTGGAATTCAGCAGTGTCATCAGATATACCTTAACACCGTTGGGATGATATCCGTCCTGACGATAGAAATCCAGTGACAGCTCAGGATCTTTTCTCTTGGAAAGCTTGCGCTTGCTGCCGTTGTCCATCTTCATCAGATGGGCCGTATGAACATATTTCGGCATCTTAAAGCCCAGTGCATGAAACAGTTCATAATGAATCGGAACGGATGACAGCCACTCTTCACCGCGGACAACCGTGGTCGTACGCATCAGATGATCATCCACTGCATGAGCAAAATGATAGGTAGGAATACCGTCCGATTTCAGGATGACGATATCCTGAATATTCTCGGGGAAACGGATCCTTCCTCTTACCGTATCCTGGAAAATGATCTCCTTATCTTCGCTTCCCATGGATCTGAGGCGCATAACGTAGGGTTTGCCTGCCTTAATATTGGCTTCAATCTCTTCATAGGAAAGATCGCGGCATCTTGCCCACTTTGTATGATAACCGGTCAGTGCCTTCTCTGCCGTCTGCTCCTCCTTGATCTTCGCCAGTTCTTCCTCAGTACAGAAGCAGGGATAAGCAAGCCCCTTCTTAACCAGATCCTTCACATAGGTATGGTAAATCTCCACACGCTGGCGCTGGAAATAGGGACCGTATACATTGCGTTCCTCATCATCGATTCCGGCGCCTTCATCAAATGTAATGCCGAAATACTTCAGCACTTCGATGATCGTCTCAACGGCGCCTTCCACTTTACGTTTGGCATCCGTATCCTCGATGCGGAGATAGAATACACCGCCGTTCTGATGGGCGATCCTTTCATCCGCCAGAGCGCTGTACAGATTGCCCAGATGAATAAAGCCTGTGGGGCTCGGTGCCATACGGGTCACCTGCGCGCCCTCGGGCAGGTTTCTTTCGGGAAATTTCTCTTCCCAGTATTCAGGAGTTTTATCGACCTGCCCAAACAGCAGATCCGCCAGTTTATTGTAATCCATTCTACACGTTCTTCCTTATCTAATCATAGTAACACCGGAACCGGAATTCCGGGCAATTATTAATTATAAAGCACAAAATTCCTTTTGTAAATACGGCTGCTGCAGGAAATCATGCCCGCATTAAAGCATTCCCGCATATTTTTGATAAACCTTTCTCAGATACTCCAGCGTTTCCTCTTTGCTGCAGGTAATTTCGCTGGAAGGCAGGTTCAGCATGAAATCGTAAAATGCTTCGCTCACATCCGGTTCGTGAACATGGGCGCAGATAGGCGCTCTCCCCTGTCCGAAACGGGCCGTTGTAAAAATCCCCATCCCCGTTTTCAGGGATGTGGCCAGCGTAATAAAGGACGGATATGTAAATACCCTGTCATTGAACATCCGGGCAGAGGTTCTTTTCTCGCTTTCAATGGAATCGATCAGAGATTTCAGAAGCTCCAGCCGTTCTTCCATGGTGATTTCCTCCACGATTTCCGGAAAATCATCGATCCGGCCTTCCTCCATGAAACTGATCAGTCCCTCAGGTTTGAAAACCGAATAATACATCTTTACATTTCTGAGGCGGGACAGCCAGTCTACACAGACCTCCGTCACCTCCTGACAGCCCGGAAAATCCTTCCGTATCTTCCTCCGGATATCATCGTCACCGTACTCGCAGGCAAAACAGGGCTGATGTGTACACACATACATATGATCCGCATTGTAAATTCTCTCATATTCATTCAGGGTAGACATCAGACCTTCACTGTAATTGACCAGTGCGTGGCACTGTTTTTTCAGCATATGGAAATGCCGTCTGTAGAACCTGGAATATGCTTCGCCGCCAAGCAGTAGCGCTTTCTCACCATCTGCCGACAGACAGAGAACCTGGTCCCCGGTCACTACAAAATACGGAAACGGATCCGTATACAGAGAAGCAATGGATGTATCATAATAATAATACGGATAATACTGCCGGTCCGAAACCAGACAAACCGGCAGTACATTGGCAAAACACTCTATACTGTGAAGATTCAGTTTTTTCTCTGATTTATTCCGGTGAATTGCGATAATCTGAGTAATTCTGACTCTGGCTCCGGCCTTTTTATAAAGATAAAACAGGCATTCCTCAAAAAACTGCATATCCGAAGGAACCGTCATCTGTACTTCCGCGTCTTTCTTTCCGATTTCCCGTTCAAAAACAGACTGAATCGTAAAATTAACATTCCTTTTCCCTGTAATCAGTGATTTTGATTCCGCAGGACAACTGCCCGAATCATAAACGGCAACCCTCTGAAAACCGGAACCAATCGAACCGGCTTCGGAATTCAGAGATCCCAGATTTTCCAGCATCCTGCGGATAATCTCTCTCGATCTGTATTTATCTTCCCCAACAAAGAAAATATCATAATAATATTTCAGTTTTTCGCTTTCTTTAACCGTCAGCTGAAGGCTCCAGATCAGCTTTTCCACAGCATCATGGGACAGGATTCTGTTCCCGGTGATGGATTTCTGCAGCGATGTCCGCTCCACGCCCGATATCCGTGACAGTTCGGATATGGAAAGACGTCTCTCATCCAGCAGCTCCCTCAAATATCTTCCGAATTGCGACATGTCTCTTACTCCTTAACAGCGTCTTATGTACTGCTATTATAACATGCCGCAGGAAAATTTCCATATTTTGAGAGTTTTTTTCTAAAAACGCAAAGTCCTGACTGTTACCGGTCAGGGCCATGCGGATCTATAAAAAGCAAATACCTATTTAATAGTTTTCAGCTCATACTGTCTCGTTCCGAGACCGATCTTTTCGCCCTGTTCCAATGTTGCTTTCCATTCAATATTGGGGTTGGAATCTTTAAAATGGTCGTGGTGGCAATGCCAGCCGGGCTCAGCCAGATGGTCACCGAGCTGACTGTTCTCGATGGGTGTTGCCTTCAGACAGGCATCGGCACAGGCCTGATCGAGAGCAACCGGGTCGAAGCTTGCAAACATACCGATGTCCGGCAGGATCGGTGCATCATTTTCGCCGTGGCAGTCACAGTTGGGGCTGATGTCCTGTACCAGGGAAATATGGAAACAGGGACGTCCGTGACAGACTGCCTGCGCGTACTCTGCCATCTTGCGATCCAGAATCTCATTGGCACTGTCGTTGGGATTGTATACGGCATCAAAACTGCAGGCACCGATACAGCGGCCGCAGCCCTTACATTTATTGTAATCGATCACTGCTTTTTTATCAACATATGTAATGGCGTCGCTTCCGCATTCCTTCGCACAACGGCGGCATCCACGGCACAGTTTTTCTTTAATGGCCGGTTTTCCGCTCTTGTGCTGATCCATCTTGCCGGCGCGGCTTCCGCAGCCCATGCCGATATTCTTGATGGCACCGCCAAAGCCGGTTGCCTCATGTCCCTTGAAATGGCTCAGGCTGATAAAAACATCGGCATCCATGATGGCATGGCCGATTTTGGCTGTTTTACAATATTCGCCGTTCACAACAGGAACTTCCACCTCGTCAGTTCCCCGCAGGCCATCGCCGATGATAATCTGGCATCCTGTGGAAATGGGATTGAAACCGTTCAGATTGGCACAATCCAGATGCTCCAGTGCATTCTTTCTGCTTCCCGGATACAGCGTATTACAGTCGGTCAGAAACGGCATACCGCCCTGCTCCTTACACAATTCCACAACCGCTCTGGCATAATTGGGACGCAGGAAAGCCAGATTGCCCAGCTCACCGAAATGCATCTTAATCGCAACAAACTTACCTTCCATATCAATACCCCTGATACCTGCGGCAATACAGAGATTTTTCAGCTTATCAATCTGGCTGGTGCCCACAGAACACCGGAAATCTGTAAAATAAACGGTTGATTTTTCCATACGAAAATTCCTCCTTACTCCTCGTTTCTGCAAATCGTTTTCAATAAATCAATTCAATAAATCAGTTTCAATAAATCAATTGAATTGTTACCAGACAAATCATACCACACTTTTCCGATTTTGGCGACCCGTAACCCTCCGATGTGATACCGCATTCACCGGCATTTTTAACAGTCCTGATTCGGATGCAATTTCTGCCCGGCTCTGAAAAGCAACAAATTTGTTACTGCATGGATGCACAAATTTACAAAAAGCGGCAAATGGTGATATAATATGGTTCTATAATGTGAGGAAGAAAGGTGTGATTCATTTGACAGCCAGATCAAATACGAGAGATATGACAACCGGAACCATCTGGAAACATCTGATTCTGTTTTCCATACCTCTTCTGATTGGCAATTTTTTTCAGCAATTGTACAACACAGTTGACAGTGTAATCGTGGGCAATTTTGTCAGCAGCCAGGCACTTGCCGCGGTGGGATCCACAGCACCTGTTATCAATACGCTGCTTGGAACCTTTATGGGACTGGCCACCGGCGCAGGGGTTGTGATTTCCAACTATTTCGGTGCAAAAAACCAGGAAAAACTGGAAAGTTCCATCCATACCACCATGCTGCTGACGCTGCTTCTGGGCATCGCGTTTACCATAATCGGAATCCTCATGGTTCCGTTTATGCTGCGCTTCATGTCCACGCCATCCGACGTCATGCACGACGCCACTGTTTATCTGCGCATCTATTTCGGCGGTATGATCGCGGTGATGGTCTACAACATGGGATCGGGGATCCTGCGGGCAGTGGGTGATTCCACCCGTCCGCTGTATTTTCTGTGCGTTACCTCCGTACTGAATATCCTTTTCGACCTGCTGTTCGTTGTGGTATTTCATATGGGAATCGCAGGCGTTGCCTGCGCCACGGTGCTTTCCGAGATCATCTCCGCCGGTCTGGTGCTGACGGTTCTCATGCGCACCCACGAGGTTTACCGGCTGAGTCCCGCAAAGCTCCATATCAACCCTGAGATTCTGAAGCAGATCTGTGTCATCGGAATTCCGGCGGCACTGCAGATGGCTGTAACTTCATTTTCCAATGTATTTGTGCAGTCCTACATCAACCGGTTCGGTTCCTCCTGCATGGCGGGCTGGACCTCCTACACCAAGATTGATCAGCTGGTCATCCTGCCCATGCAGAGTCTGTCCATGGCCGCCACCACCTTCACCGGCCAGAATCTGGGCGCAGGCAATCAGGAACGCATTGAAAAAGGCATGAAAACGGCCCTGGGCATCTCTCTGGGAATCACCATTGCCCTGACCGTTTTCATCAATCTGGCCACCACGCCGCTCATCCGGCTGTTCACCAGTCAGGCCGACGTCCTGAATTACGGCTGTATTTTCCTGCGCTTCATGTCGCCGTTTTATGTATGCTGCTGCTTCAATCAGATTCATTCCGGCGTACTCCGGGGCTCCGGCGACGCCACCGGCCCCATGATCATCATGCTGAGCAGCTTCGTGGTCTTCCGCCAGCTGTATCTGTTTACAGTCACCCGGTTTATCCATACACTGTATCCGGTGGCTTTTGCCTATCCCGCAGGATGGATCCTGTGCAGCGTGCTGATGTTCTTCTATTACAGGTGGCACAGGAAGAAGGTGCAGGGAATGCATGGAAAAAGTGGAATCACGCATGCTTAGCACGAATTATGAATATTCTGCTGAGCTGATTCTCAGCAATTTAATTCCTGAAAAACCATTGGACACTGCTCCATATAAAACTTCCCGGCAGCCGGCTTACGGCTGCCGGGATTTTTGCAGCCAATTTCTATTTCTTCGAATTTATATATTCCTGCCGTCTCTGAACAGTTTCCAAAATCTACATCAAAATCATACCTGAAGCACTTCGCAAAAATCATATTACAATATAATCCAAGTAATATATTGTATTATATTGAATTAAATTGCAAAAACTTGTTTACATCAATTTAAAACAGTGTTATACTTGCATTAAGTTGAATGAGAAAATAACACTTCTCTAAAACTTCCAGTAATTTGCGCAAAAAACTGAATAAATCACAACACAAAATCTATTCACAATTCATCACTGTTTTTTACTGTTAATTTAGTAAAACACACATTAACTGAATTTTCAAAAAGGAGGATATCCAAATGGCAAAACAGGTACGAGACTATAAAAAGCTCGCAGAAGATATAAAAAATGCTGTTGGAGAAAGTAATATTGTAAGTGCAACCCATTGTGCGACAAGACTTCGTCTTGTATTAAAGAAAGTGCCGGACGATGCAGTGACAAAGAAAATCGAGCAGATGCCGGGTGTTATTCAGGTGGCACAGGGAGCCGGACAGTATCAGGTTGTTATCGGCACTCATGCAAAAGATGTGTATGAACATCTGATGGGCATGATGTCTTTTTCAGAAGATGCCCCTGAAGTTAAAACAAGCCTGCCAAACCGGATTATCGCAATGATTTCCAACTGTATTACACCTTACCTGTATGTTCTGGCTGCAGGTGGTCTGCTGCAGGGCTGCCTTATCATTATCAAACTGTTCGCAGATATCGGAAATACCGGTGCAGCGCAGATTTATGATATGATTTCATGGACGCCGTTTACTTTTCTGCCCGTATTTATTGCAGTTGCAGGTGCAAAATACTGCAAATGCAATCCGTATATTGCTCTGTGGTGTTGTCTTGCACTGACAAATCCTACATGGAGCAGCATTGCAGGTACGATTGCGGAGGGGACACCGTTACATTTCCTGTTTATTCCGCTGACTTCTGTAACCTATACCTCCACGGTAATCCCGCCTATTATCATGGTATTCGTACTTAGTAAGCTGGAACACTGGCTGGAAAAGAAACTTCCGGATATGATCCGGCCTATTGCAGTACCATTTCTTTGTACCGTGATTATGGTACCTCTGACTATTATCGTTATCGGTCCGATTTCAACTTTGATTGCAAATGGTCTGGCAGAAGCATACAACTGGCTGTACAAAATTCTGCCCTGGCTGGCCTCAGGTGCTTTGGGAGCTCTGTGGCAGGTATTGGTTATATTCGGTGTACATTGGAGTTTTGCACCGATTTCAATTGCCAATTTTGCGAACCTGGGATATGACCTGCTGCAGCCCTGTCAGGGTATTGCAGTTTGTGCACAAACCGCAGCATGCTTTGGTGTATTTTGGAAAACACGTAATAAAAATATTAAAAATGAAGCTGGCTCGGCTGCTGCAACCGGTCTGTTCGGTATAACGGAACCGGCAATTTACGGTATTACGCTGCGTTTTAAAAAGCCGTTTATCTGTGGCTGCATCGGTGCTGCTGCAGGTGCAGTCACGGCATCATTTTTTCAGGCACGTTATTTCGTTTTTTCCGGCCTGTCCGGTTTCCTGTCAATTCCCAATGCTGTTTATAACAGTGCTGCTGCTGCAAAATGTGAGGCCCTTGGTACAGCAGGAAATTATTCCGGTGCAATTACCGGTGTTTTACTTGGTACAGCAGTTGCCTGTGTTGTAGCATTTGTTCTTGTTCAGATCGTGGGGTTTGATGATCCTGCTGAAGTAGACCAGGAGATGCAACCAACAGAAGCAGAATCGTTAGAAAAAGGGCCAATGGCAGCTCAGTTATCATCAGCAGAAATTTCTGATTCTGATGTGAAATCAGGCTTTGCTGTGTACGCCCCCATGAATGGTGAAGTAAAAAAACTGCAGGACGTACCGGATGCTACTTTTGCAGACGGCATTCTTGGTCAGGGTGCAGCAATTATCCCATCAGATGGAAAACTGTATGCGCCATTTGACTGTACTGTTGATTCCGTTTTTGAAACCAGACATGCAATCTCCCTGGCCGGGCCTGATGGCAGTGAGATGCTTATTCACGTGGGTCTGGAAACCGTGTCACTGGGAGGAAAGTATTTTACACCGATCGTAAAAAGCGGTGATAAAGTCAGAACAGGTGATCTTTTGATGGAATTTGATCTGGAGGCTATCAGCAAACAGTTTAATACAATTACGCCGATTCTGATTACCAATGCAGATGAGTATGCTGCAATTGCCCCTGTTAAAATTTCCGGTAAAATTCAGGCAGGAGAACTGCTTTATACTGTGAAATAGTTTTTGGCAGAAAGGAGAATGCAAAATGGCGTTGCCTGATAATTTTCTGTGGGGAGGTGCAGTCGCTGCACACCAGCTTGAAGGAGCATGGAATGAAGACGGAAGAGGGCCATCTATCTGCGATGTTCTGACCGGAGGATCAGTTACCGAACCCCGTCGTATTACAGATGGAGTGATTGATGGAGAATATTATCCTAATCATCATGGAATTGATTTTTATCATACCTATAGTCAGGATATTGCTCTGTTTGCGGAGATGGGTTTCAAATGTTTCCGGACTTCTATTTCATGGAGCCGAATTTTTCCAAACGGTGATGAAACAGAGCCAAATGAAGCAGGATTACAGTTTTATGATGATATGTTTGATTGTCTGCTGGAGCATAACATTGAACCGGTTATTACACTGAGCCATTTTGAAATGCCCTATCATTTGGCAAAGCAATATGGAGGATGGGTCAACCGGAAATGCATTGAGTTTTTTGTCCGTTATGCTGTGACAGTTATGGAACGTTATAAACATAAGGTAAAATACTGGATGACATTTAATGAAATCAATAACCAGACTAATACCAGTACCGATATTTTCGGGTGGACCAACTCCGGTATTCTTTTTTCGCAATTCGATAATCCGAAAAAAGCGTTGTATCAGGCAGCACATCACGAGCTGGTTGCATCAGCTTTGGTTGTAAAAAGAGGCCATGAAATAAATCCTGATTTTATGATTGGATGTATGTGTTCTTTTGTTCCGTTTTATCCGTATTCATGTAATCCCGATGATGTAATGCTTGCCAGTGAATCCATGCATGAACGGTTCTATTTTATGGATGTTCATATGCGCGGACATTACGGTTCATATGCAAAAAAAGTATGGGAAAGAAATAATAATGCACCTGTTATGGAGCCTGAAGATGAACAGATTCTGGCAGATGGAACGGCAGATTATATTGGTTTCAGCTACTATATGTCAGAAGCAGTAAAGGCAGGCCAGAAAGATGATGACAGGGCACTTAGCGGCGGAAATGAATATTCTATCCGGAATCCATATGTTAAGGCATCCGACTGGGGCTGGCAGATTGATCCGGTGGGGCTGCGCTACGCTCTGAATGTTATGTATGAGCGTTATGAAAAGCCGTTGTTCATCGTGGAAAATGGTTTCGGAGCCATTGACCATTTACAGTCTGATCATTCCTGCGATGACAGCTATCGGATTGATTATCTTCGGGCTCATATTCAGGAAATGAAAAAAGCGGTTGAATATGATGGTGTTGAACTGATGGGATATACACCATGGGGATGTATTGATGTGGTTTCCTTCACGACCGGAGAGCTGCGCAAGCGCTATGGGTTCATTTATGTTGACTTGAATGATGATGGAACCGGTACAGGAAAACGGTATAAAAAGAAATCTTTTGACTGGTATCGCCAGGTCATTGCTTCAAACGGTGAAATTCTTTAACACCAGACTTTTAAGAAATAATGAGATGATGAAGGCGTCAAATGAATTTGACGCCATGATACAAACGGATTTCTCCGCGTTTCACGCTCCCGAAATCCTGAAAACATTCGAAATCCGCTAATTTTTCTACGAAAAATTGCTACTTTCTCATGTTTTTGCGGGTCCCAAAGTCATGTATTTCCAAGCGAGCTTGAAATACATGACCTTTTGACCCTTGTATCATGAGATAATAGAAATATAGTAGACCGGGAGGGCTGATTATGGTTGAATATGCGATTGGAGTAGATATTGGCGGAACAACGGTTAAACTGGGGTTATTTGATATGCAGGGAATGCTGATTGACAAGTGGGAAATTCCGACAAGGACTGAAGACAGAGGAATACACATACTGCCGGATATTGTTGAATCCATAAACTGTATATCGAAAAAAAAGGATATAGGCTGGGACAGTATTAAAGGAATCGGAATCGGTGTACCGGGTCCGGTTCTGAATAAAAGTACGGTTAATAAATGTGCAAATCTTGGATGGGATATTGTAAATGTCAGGGAAATTATGCAAAAACTGACAGGAGTGTCCAACATCGTTGTAGAGAATGATGCCAATGTGGCAGCACTTGGTGAACTGTGGAAAGGAGATTGCGGAAGCTGCAGCAATGCCGTGATGATTACGATTGGAACCGGAGTCGGTGGCGGAGTAATCCTGAATGGAGAAATTATTTCAGGACAATTCGGTGCTGCGGGTGAACTGGGTCATCTGCAGATCAATCCGGCGGAAACCCAACCGTGTACCTGCGGAAAATTCGGTCATTTGCAGCAATATGCTTCCGCAACAGGGATTGTTTCTGTGGCGGTGAAAAAGCTGGCAGAGTCGAATCAGTCCTCAGAATTGAGAAAAAAAGAAAGTATTACGGCCAAAGATATTTTTGATGCTGCAAAAGCCGGTGATAAAATATCGGTTGAAACTGTAAAATCTGCAGCGAATATGATTGCGAGGACGATGGCGTTTATTTCAGCAATTATCGATCCTGAACTATATCTGATCGGTGGTGGAGTATCAAAAGCCGGTGATTTTCTGATCAATGAAATACGTGATCAGTTCAGGAAAAATGCATTTTTTGCATCCGAAAATGCAAGAATCGAACCTGCGGTTCTGGGTAATGATGCGGGCATATACGGAGCAGTCAAAATGATACTTTAATGTAATCTTTTTGGCAAAGTATAATTTACAATCAGTTCAAAATATACGGCCTCTTTCACCAGCTCTTTTCAGGGACAGTGAAAGGGGCCTCTTTTTGTATTGCAATAACTTGTTAATATCTGATAATTTTCGCATCACACAAACATATAAATCATTTTAGCAATATTTTCCAATATAGTTCTTGTTTTATTTTGATAAAAGTTGCAAAAAGCTGTTTACAGCAACTTAAAACAGTGGTATACTTGCATTAAGTTGAACGAGGAAATAAAATCTTCTCTAAAACTTTCAGTAATTTGCGCAAAAACTGAACAAATCAAAACATTAAGCCAAAATGACAATTTAATACAACTTTTATTATTAATTCAGATGGCATTAAAACAAATATTAATTGATCTTTAAAAACATGGAGGAATTAAAAATGAAACTGTACCTTGATGACTGCAGAATGGATGAAATCAGAAAATTAATGGATCTTTACCCTGTTGATGGTATTACAAGCAATCCTTCCGTATTAAAAAAGAGCGGAAGAAATCCTGTTGAGGTATTAACAGAGATCAGAAATTATATCGGTAACGATGCCATGTTAATGACACAGGTTATTTCTACTGAAGCTGAACAGATGGTTAAAGAAGCTCATCGTATCGTTGAAATCATCGGAGATAAGAACTATTTTGTCAAGCTTCCTGCAAATCCGCAGGGAATCAAAGCAATCAAACAGTTAAGCAAAGAAGGTATCATGTGCAATGCAACCGCTATCTACAGCGTTTCACAGGGGCTTCTTGCAGCGAATGCCGGTGCAAAAGCCATGGCGCCTTACATTACCCGTATCGATCAGCTTGGCGGCAATGGTCTGGAAGTCACAGCAGACCTCCAGCATATCCTTAATGCAAACGGATTATCTGATGTCCAGATTGTTCCCGGCAGTATTTCTTCCGTTAAACAGGTTCTGGAATGTGCCAAGATGGGTATTGCCGGCGTTGCAATCAGTGCAGCGGTCTGGGAGAAATTTATTGATAACAAATCCGTGGATTATGCTGTCGATGTATTCAACAGCGATTTCCAGGATCTCTGTGGAGAAGGCAGAACATTTCTTGATTTATAAAACTTCATGAATCACATACAAAGGAGGATACTATGAAAAATTTTGCAGGCAGTACATTCGAATATCTGCAGCGTTTGGGAAGATCTTTATTTTTACCGATTTCTTTATTGCCGATTGCCGGTTTATTACTCGGTCTCGGTTCTTCATTTACCAATGAATCCACAATTGCTACCTATCATTTAGCTTCTCTTTTAGGAGAGGGAACCATTCTGCACAGTCTGCTGGTAGTTATGTATAATGTTGGAAACCTGATTCTTTCCAATCTGGCATTGTTATTCGGCATGGCTATTGCACTGGGTATGGCAAAACAGGAAAAAGCAGTCGCAGTATTATCCGCAGCAATTTCTTTTCTGGTAATGCATGCAGCAATCAATACAACTCTCACATTAACAGGCAGGATTCTGCCGGATGGCAGCATCGCTTCTTCAGTAACGGATGGAACAATTACTACCGTTCTTGGAATCACAACTCTCCAGATGGGTGTATTTGCCGGTATTATCGTAGGTATTGTTGTGTCGGTTCTTCACAATAAGTTTTACAAGATTCAGCTGCCGGATGCATTCGCTTTCTTCAGCGGCACCAGATTTGTACCCATTATCTGCACATTATCTTTTACCGTCATCGGTATTGCAGCAACATTTATCTGGCCCTATGTGCAGGCCGGTATCTATGCGCTGGGTGATGTCATCAATTCGACAGGAAATTTCGGAATCTTCTTATATGGTGCTCTGGAAAGGCTTCTGATTCCTTTTGGTCTTCATCATATTATCAACACAACCATGTGGCAGACAGCCCTTGGTGGTAAACTGGTAGTAGATGGTGTTGAAGTACTTGGATGCCAGAATATTTTCTTTGCCGAACTGGCATCTTCATCCGTAACAAGATTCTCTTTAGCCGGTACCCAGTTCATGGCAGGCAAATATGCATTCATGATCGCAGGACTTCCGGCAGCATGCCTTGCAATGTACAAATGTGCTAAACCGGAAAACAAAAAAGTTGTAGGCAGTATGCTGCTTTCCGCCGCTATCACCAGTATTGTAACAGGTGTTACAGAACCGATTGAATTTACTTTCCTTTTCGTAGCACCGATTCTTTACGGCGTACATATCATCCTGAGCGGTCTCGCATTCGTAATTTTTGCAGTTCTTAAGATCACTATCGGACAGACCTTCTCCTGCGGTCTTATCGATTTCATATTATACGGTGTTCTTCCCGGACAGGCAAAAAGCAACTGGATGATGGCTGTTCCTGTATTGATTCTTTACTTTATCCTGTACTATGCGGTATTCTATTTCTGTATCAACAAATTCAACCTTAAAACCCCCGGCAGGGAAGATGCAGAAAACAAACTCTATACAAAAGCTGATTATCAGGCTAAAACCAGCCGTAAATCAATCTCTCAGACCTCCGGTCAGCCCGCAGATACAGGCGACGCAGTATTAAATGAAACCATCATCGAAGGCCTCGGCGGATTGGACAATATCCAGACGATTAACAACTGTGCAACAAGGCTTCGTGTAAGACTCCATGATATTAACCTGGCAGATGAATCGCTTTTAAAATCCACCGGTGCAAACGGATGCATCAAAAAAGGCAGCGAAATTCAGGTCATTTACGGACCGAAGGTTGCTGTTATAAAAAGCAATTTAGTAGAATACATTCATACAATTATGCCTGAAAAAACAGTATAAGGAAGGTGATTTTCATGAATTCTATCGCAGAAATGTTTTATGATATCGACGAACCGTATGCAGCCGGATTGTTTGAAGATGAAGATCGCAGCGATTTCTACCGCATGTCAAAGGCCTTAAGAAGATTTTACGAAGCCCGGCAGATCAACACCTATAAAGGCGGGCATCTCTATCCGTCCGGACTTGATGTACGCGGTGATTTTGCAGTTCAGCCTGACTGCTCAAAAACATTCAACCCCGCATTCGGCGGAAAGGGAACGCTGAAAGGCTTCTATGAACCTTTGAAAGCAAAAAATGCGGAGGCGGCAGAAATCATGCTTCGCTACAGAGAAGAACATAATTTCACCGTGACTCCCAGCAGTGACTGCATTACCATCAGCGGATACACCCACTCTATTCCCTATTTTGAGAGAATATTAAAAGAAGGCTTTGAGTCTTATAAAGAGCGGATCAATAAAATTGAAGATACCGATATGAAAGACGGTTTACTGGAAGTTCTTGCCGGATTAAAAAATTATCACGGAAGATGCCTGGCGTATCTCAGAGAAGTAAATGCAGATGCAGACCTGATTGCTGCACTTGAGAAAGTTCCTTTCCACCCTGCTGATACAATCTACGAAGCAATCGTTGGCTGGAACTTTATTCTTTATCTGGATGGTCTTGACAATATCGGATGGCTCGACGAAGGGCTGACCCCCTGGTACAGAGGAGAAAATGTTGTTCCATACCTCAGAGAAATGTTCATGAATGTTGTTGAAAATGATGGCTGGAGCGGTGCAATCGGCCCCCATTACAATGATCTTACCAGACAGTGCCTTCAGGCTGTTAAAGGTCTTTTCCGTCCCATGCTGGAACTTCGTGTTACAAAGGATATGCCGGAAGATCTCTGGGAACTTGCCATCGAAACCGTATACAGTGGAGGCGGTCAGCCAGCTTTCTACAATGAAGAAGTCATTCAAAACATGCTCACACGAATGGCACCGGATCTGCCTGACGATGACCGCATGCGTTATGCGGGAGCCGGATGTACAGAACCCAATCTCGCCGGTTTGAGCAATGTGGGCGGTATTGATGGCAATATCAATCTGGCAATGGTACTGGAACAGTTTTTAAACAGCGATGTTTTTGCCGGATGCAGGGATTTTGACGAATTTTATGAAAAATTTTCTGCAGAGGTCTGCAGACAGACCCGGCTTTTAATCTCCGATGTTACGAGAAATCATGAACATCGTGTAAAACATCTTCCTCATCCAATGCGTTCTCTCCTGATCGATGACTGTATTGACCGGGGACTTGATTACAATAACGGCGGAGCGAGATTTAACGCTGCCCTTACTGCTGAAAGCGGCATGATCAATGTAATCGACTCCATGTCTGCAATCCGCACATTAATCTATGAGAAAAAGCAGTACACCCCCGAGGAATTTGTCAGAAATTTAAAAGCGGAGGATGATAATTTCTTCCGCGAGCTGCGCAGATGCCCGCATTACGGGTCTGATGAAAAAGAAGTAAATGAACTTGCTGATCGGTTCAGCAGAATGTTCTATTCCAATTTTACTGATGTAAAATGCGTTCGCGGTAATGGTGCATGGCTTCCATCCTCTCATCAGTTTAACCGCTATGGCAAAGAAGGCCTTAAAGTTGGTCCAACACCTGATGGGCGCAGGGCAAAAGAGGCGCTTTGTGACTCTGTAGCTCCCATCGGTGGAAAAGCCGTCAAAGGACCCACTGCCGCATTATTAAGTGCACTCAATCTGAATCAGAATATGATTACGGGAATTCCTGTATACAATCTAACGTTACATAAAAAGTACCCTAAACCGATTCTTTCCGGTTTGATCAAAGGTTATTTTCAGGCAGGCGGTGTTCAGATTCAGATAACAATGGTGTCAAAAGAAGAACTGGAAGATGCACTGGTACATCCCGAAAAACACGAAGATCTGGTTGTGCGTGTCGGCGGATACTCCGAATATTTCAATCGCCTGACACCGGAATTAAAACAGGCAGTCTACAAACGTACCATTTTTGAAATGGAATAATGTTATGAATAAAGGTACTATATTTGAAATATCAAGATTCAGAATTGATGATGGCCCCGGCATCCGTACGGCGGTATTCTTAAAAGGATGCCCGCTGCGCTGCCTGTGGTGCCATAATCCGGAATCCAACAGTCTTTACTGTGAAGTTGCATATGATACGGATAAATGTGCAGGCTGTCACGGATGTGAAGCTGTCTGCCGGAATGAATGCCACGAATTCGGTCCCGACGGGCAGCACATCTTTCACCGCCAGAACTGTATCCGGTGTGGCAAATGTACAACAGCATGTCATTATGACTCGCTGCGCATGATCGGATATGAACAGACTGTGGCAGAAGTCATGGCAGAAGTGGTAAGAGACCGTGTATTTTATGAATCCTCCGGCGGCGGACTTACCTTATCCGGCGGAGAGCCTCTGATGCAGCCCGAATTTTCAGAGTCCCTTTTAAGAAGTGCTCACGAAAACGGAATTCATACATGTATGGAAACAAGTGGGTTTGCAGAGCCCGGCACCTTCGAAAAAATCGTGGAGCATCTGGATTGTATCCTGTTTGACTGTAAAGCTGCAGACCGTGAACTCCACAAAAAACTGACCGGTGTATACAATGACAGAATACTTGGAAACCTCAGGATCGCCAACCGAAAAAAAATAGATATCATTCTGAGAGTTCCCGTCATTCCCGGCTGTAACGACAGTGAACAGAATCTCAGGGAGGTAGGAGAAATTGCGTCACGGTTTGATTCTATCCGGTATATTGAGGTTATGCCATATCATCCGCTGGGAATTTCAAAAGGATATCTAATCGGAAAACCCTTAAAATATGACAATAAGGAATTTCCGGATTCCGAAACCATACAGTCATGGGTTCACAGGATTCAAGCATATACAACTGTAAAAGTTGTATCTTCCAGCGATAAATAAATAAGTTACTGTTGTAAACTTTAAAAATGTTGCATATTCTTGCAAAAATTTGCAAAAGGGATTATTATAAGATAAAAAACAATCTTTAGTATCCGCAATTCAGAAAGGGGTAGGAATATGGCAAGAAGATTTACTGCGGAAAGAAGAAATCAGCTGGCGCAGATGATCGTGTCCGAAGGAAGCGTAACAGTTGCGGAAGCAGCCAGAAGACTCAATGTATCCGGTGAAACCATACGAAAAGATATGATTCATCTGGAAGAAGAAGGCGTAATCAACAAAACACATGGCGGTGCACTTCCCGTAAATACAGTTTCAGAAACTCCGATGTTCCAGAAAGCAATTGAGAACGCTGATAAAAAGAGACAGATTGCTATGAAAGCATTGGAATATATTCCGGAAAAAAGTACGATTATACTTGATTCAGGTTCAACAACCCTTGCTTTAGCAGAATTATTAAAGATGAAGAAGAATCTCACCATCTTCACCAACAACCTTCAGGCTTTTATCGCATTATCAGGAAGCGAAAACGAAGTATATGTATTCGGAGGAAAGCTCCGCTTAAAGAGCCAGGCAATCTGGGGAAGCTGGGCAAATGAACAGATTATGAAGCTGAAGCCGGATATAGTATTTCTGGGAACAGATGGATTTGCAGGTTTTGACGGTCCCACCACAACTGCTCTCGAAGAATATGAAATAAAAACAAACTATATCAGAGCAGCAAGAAAATGCATCGTATTGGCAGACAGTAATAAATTCAGCAGTACCAGTCTGGTCCAGTATGAGAGCTGGAGAAATATTCAGGTACTGATCACAGATGATGAAGTGCCAAAACAGGAGCTTTTGAAGCTGTCAGAAAAAACTGAAGTTGTAATTGCATAGCAGCAGAGAGATATTTCACCTGTTATTGTCGGTGAGATATCTCTCTTTTTTATTGTTCTATTCTTTTCTGTCCACCTCATCCTCTTTCCGGCTCAGATAACGCCACAAAGTCGTCCGGCTGATTCCCAGCTGGCGGGCAGCCGCTGCCCGGTTGCCTCCGTGGGCAGCTACTGTCTGAGCCACCACATCTTTGATGATCTGATCCAGAGTGCGTTCCGTGTCAATGGAAGCCGCTGCAGAGACTGTACTGCGGATCAGGTCCCGTTCTTTGGCAAGCAGCTCCGCCACAACACTGCTCTGGATGTAAGCGGAAGTGGTCAGCGTCGCCAGTGTTTCCAGCACGCGTTTGAACTGGGTGTAATTGAAAGGCCATCCGAACCGGCGCAGCTGCTCGATGGCATGAGGTTCGAAGCCGGAAATCTGTTTTCCCAGCTCCAGATTCAGATTGCCCAGATACAGACTGGCCAGAGACGGAATCTCATCGGACCGGCTCCGCAGTGTAGGCAGATTCAGCGTCAGACATCCCAGCCGGGTACTGAACAGGCGCAGCACCTCCGGGACCGGTTCTTCTGCCTGGCATACGCAGGAAAAGATCAGACGGACCCGGTTGGTCAGCCCCGTCTCCAGAATCGCAGAAAGAAGCTCCGCCTGCCGTTCATCTGGCATTTTCTCCAGACTCTGGAAATATACTGTATTTCCCGTGCCATTCAGAGGCGAATTGTAATGAGAAAGCAGGAAATCCCAGCTTTTATCATTCATCCGTTCACAGTTAGCAACCACAAAAGGTTTATTCACCAGAGGACTTCGCAGATAAATAAATCTGGCAATCTGCTCCTTGCCGGTTCCGGGTTCTCCTACGATCATCACCGGCTGGCGGCTCGCAGCAACGGAAGATATGGTTTCTCCCAGTTCTCCCATGGCGCCGCTGATACTGTAAAAGCTGTTCATAACCAGATGTTCGCATTCTCCTTTATTCAGCGAACGGATTCCTGACCGCTGTGAACGAAGAGGTATACGTGTGGGAATGCAATAGAAAAGATTGTAACGTGCCGCATCCATTTTAAGAATCTGAGCCGTTACAGTATAAAACAGATCATGCTCGCTGTAATAAAATTTCAATGTGCCGCTTGCAGGAATTTCACGGATTTTCTCTCTCAGCGCATCCGACAGTTCAGCAGGCGGTTCGGAAGGTGATACGTAAAACTGCTTTCCATCTTCATCCAGTACTACAACACGTGCATTTTCCCCCTGGGCAATGCTCCGCAAAAACAGATTTTCCTGACGCAGACGTCTAAACCATGTACTCAGCATCAGAGCCTGATCGATGGCATCATGAATTCCTTCCGCACCGGAAGTGATCAGAAAAGCGTCCAGTCCCATCTTCCGGGCAGCTGTATGCGTAATCATATCGCAGATTACCATACGATACCCTTTTTCTTTTAATCCTTCCAGAGTCTGTTCCACTTCATCCGAGCTTCGAATCGTCAGAATATCCAGCTGATACCGCAGCAGATCACACAGTGTATGAGCCGGTCCCGTAATACTGGGGAAACCTGCAATCGCATAACGTTTGGAATAATTTTCCGCCAGCTTCATGGTTCTCAGTACATCGTAAACTGACAGATGTATCTCAACCACAGGTATATCGGTTACCCGGCGAATCATTTCCGCCGTGCCGCCGCGGGAAATGATACAGTCATATACATTGGAAGGAGCGTTTTGCACAATCGCCACACCGTCTTCCAGGTTGCCGGTGTATACATCCATCTGTATATCAGGATAAGCTTCTGCTACACGTTCTATGGAATTCTGCATTCCTTCATAAGGAGCAATTGCCAGAATACGAATACGGGAATCTACCATAATATTTCATTTTCCTTTCTGCCTTGTTTCAAAAATAATATTGTATTAATCTGTTTTTCATCATTATACTGTATTTTTTCCCACATCGCAATTCCCATATGTTCAATATTTGAACGTTTTTCTATTATTATTTTACATTTTTTTATTTTTGTTTCAAATCAAAACGATTTTCCGTTCAATTCCTGCTGACTCAGAGAAGGAAATCCATTATAGTTATGAACATAAAGAAACCACATAACTACTTGACACCCTAAAGATTGGAGAAATTTGTATGATTCAGCTTTTAATCATCGCGGATGACTTTACCGGTGCGCTGGACACCGGTGTACAGTTTGCCGCTTACGGCGCCCGTACCCGTGTGGTCGTCGGCACAGAGGTGGATTTCTCCGCCGCGCAGGCAGAGGTTCTTGTGGTCGACACGGAAACCCGTCATCTGACTGCCCAACAGGCCTATGATGCGGTAGCGCAGCTGACTTCTCAGGCTGAGCAGGCCGGTGTCGCCTATATTTACAAGAAAACCGATTCTGCTCTCCGTGGCAATATCGGAGCAGAACTGACTGCCCTGCTGCAGGCCGGCAATCAAAAACAGCTTCCGTTTCTGCCCGCTTTCCCCCAGATGGGACGCATTACCAGAAACGGTGTTCACATAGTGGACGGTGTTCCCGTAACAGAAAGCCCTTTCGGCGCCGATCCCTTCGAACCGGTCCGTCACTCCATCATTACCGAATTGATTGCAGAGCAGAGCAGTGTACCGGCACACGCATTCCCCGCACTGACAGACAAAGATTCCGTACCGGATACGGACGGAATTCTGATCTTTGATGCAGACAGCGTATCGGATCTTCTTTCCACCGGCAGACTGCTGCATCAAAACGGCAAACTGCATATTATGGCAGGCTGCGCCGGTTTCGGTTCCGTGCTGGCTGAGATTCTTGAAATCACCGAAAACAAAACCCCTCAGACCCCCGAACTGGATTCCAGACTTCTTGTAGTCTGCGGCAGTGTGAATCCCATTACCGTAAAACAGATGGATACAGCGGAAAAAGCCGGTTTTGTTCATATTCACCTGACACCGGAGCAGAAGCTGGAATCCGGTTACTGGCAAAGCACCAGGGGCAAAGAAGATTTTCAGGGTATCCACCACAATCTGGAAACCCATCCTCTCTGCATCATCGATGCCAACGACGAAGGCGGCAACGCCATCACAGAAGCTTATGCTTCTGCCGAAAATATTCAGCTTGAAGAGATCCGACTGGGAATTGCCCGCTCCATCGGATATCTTGTGGGAGAGCTTTTTACCAGCCCGGCTCTGGGAACGCTTCTGATCACCGGCGGCGACACGCTCCTGCAGTGTATGGAATGTGTCGGTGTCAAAGAGCTGGAGCCTGTATGTGAACTGGAAAAAGGAGTGGTCCTGTCCCGTTTCTATTATAAAGGCTGCAGCAAATATGTAATTTCAAAATCAGGCGGTTTCGGGCAGGAAACCCTGCTGGTCGACCTGGCCCGCAGAATATCCGGAATGCGATCTGATGATTCCGGAAACACTGTTTAGCGATTTAAGGAACATCATTTACCAGACAGAAAACATAACACAATTTTACATACAAGGAGGAAATAACATGCAATACACCAAATTACCCGGCCTGACATGGGACGGCACCATTTACGAAAATGATGACATGGGAATTCTGGAAGCACTGCTCCCCACCGGCGGATACCCCACCGCACATGCCCCTGCATTACTGGAGCTGCCCGACGGCGATCTGCTTTGCTGCTGGTTTGCAGGCACCTACGAAGGAAGCGCCGATATCCATATCATCTGTTCCGTCCTTCCGAAGGACGGCAAGGCATGGCTTCCACCGGTTGATATCTCCGGTGATCCCACCCGCAGCGAACAGAATCCTTCCCTCTTCTACGGTCCCGACCACGCTGTCTGGGCCATGTACACTGCTCAGCTGGACCGCCAGGAAGGCAAAGACAACATGCAGTATACCGCTGTGGTACGCTGCCAGAAAAGCACGGACGGAGGAAGAACCTGGGGACCCTATGAAACCGTATTTCCTGAAGAAGGCACCTTCTGCCGTCAGCCGATACAGATTCTGTCCAACGGACGCTGGATTTTCTCCAACTGGCTGTGCACCGATTCCGTTGATGGATTATCCGGTAATCCCACTGCCTTCCGTATTTCCGATGATGAAGGAAAAACCTGGAGAATGGTCATGATGCCCGAAAGCAACGGCCACGTACACGCCAACGTGGTGGAACTGGAAAACGGACATCTGGTCGCATTTATGCGCAATCGCGAAGCTTACCGCATTCACCGCAGCGAGTCATTCGACTGGGGCGAGACCTGGAGCAAACCGGTTCCCACGCCGCTGCCCAACAACAACTCCAGTATCAGTGCGCTGCGCCTCCAGAGCGGACGCATCGCGATTGCCTATAACCCCACCTGCACCCCTGACCCCCAGCCCGGCAAGGCTGCATGGCCCGGACTGCGCTGCCCGGTTGCTGTAGCTCTGTCCGAAGACGGAGGACTGACTTTCCCCATCATCCGCTGGATGGAACGCGGAGAAGGCTTCATGGGTGATGAAAATAAAACCAACAACCGTCAGTATGAATATCCCTATCTGATGCAGTCCGCAGACGGAAATCTGCATCTGGCCTACGCATCCCATACCCGCCTCGGAATCAAATATGTCCGTTTCACCGAGCAGGATGTGCTGGGAACAAAAAGGGAACGTGTCGGACTTTACAATCCCACCGCTGCCCAGAGCCGTTAAACAAACAAGGAGGAACGAAAAATGCTTACTGCCTATAATCTGAAAATGCCCCATGCCGTATACGGCGGGGAAAATGCCATGGATAACATCACTTCCATCCTGAAGTCTGTCAATGCAAAAAAAGTGGCAATGTTTACCGATAAAGGAATCGAAGCCTGCGGCCTCTTCTCTCTGCCCGAAGAAGCAGTCAAGGCAGCCGGTGCAGATTACTATGTACTGGACGAACTTCCGCCGGAGCCGGACTACATGTCCGTGCAGAAGCTGGTTGATCAGTTCAAAGCCAGTGGTGCAGATATCATCGTAGCCTGCGGCGGCGGCAGCGTCATGGATGCAGCCAAGCTGGCCAGTGTTCTGGTTACAGACGAATACGGTGTAAAAGAACTGCTGGACACTCCCGGCCGCGCCCGCAAATGTGTTCCCATCATTCTGATTCCCACCACTGCCGGTACAGGAGCGGAAGTAACCCCCAACGCCATTGTTGCCGTACCCGAAAAGGAACTGAAAGTCGGTATCGTTAACGAAAACATGATCGCTGATTACGTGATTCTGGATGCCAGAATGATCAAAAACCTGCCCCGCAGTATTGCAGCAGCTACCGGCGTGGATGCTCTGGCCCACTGCATCGAATGCTTTACCGGCAATAAAGCCAACCCCTTCAGTGATCTGTACGCTCTGGAAGGCCTTGATCTGATTCTGAACAATATTATGGATGCCTGCAGCGACCCGGAAGCCATGGAAGCAAAAAACCGCATGCAGATTGCAGCCTACTACGGCGGACTGGCAATCACTGCTTCCGGTACAACCGCAGTTCATGCCCTCAGCTATCCTCTGGGCGGCAAATACCATATTCCCCACGGCGTATCCAATGCTATCCTGCTGGCACCGGTTATGCGTTTCAACGAGCCTGTATGCCGTGAACGTTTTGCCGCAGCCTATGACCGCTGTGTTCATACCGAAAAAACCTGCACTACTGTAGAAGAAAAAAGTGCATATATGCTGGCATGGATGGAAAAAATCGTTAAGGATCTGGACATTCCCACCAGTCTGAAGGAATTCGGCGTTCCTGCGGAAGATCTGGACGGACTGGTTGAAGCAGGCATGCAGGTAACACGTCTTCTTGTCAATAATATGAGAGAAGTAACCCCCGCCGATGCCCGCGCCCTTTATCTGGAAATCATGTAAACAACGCTGTTGATGCGACAGAGTCAAACACACAACAGACAATATAAAATATAACAGAACAGGAGAAAATAAATGAAAAACGCAGAAATTAAAGGTATCATCCCCGCAATCCTGACACCCATGAACCCTGACGAAAGCGTCAATCTTGATGTACTGCGCCAGCAGATCGACCGTCTTCTGGATGGCGGTGTACACGGCCTGTTCCCCTTTGGAACCAACGGAGAAGGCTACATTCTCAGCGAAAATGAAAAAATCGAAGTACTGGAAGCAACCATCGATCAGGTTCACGGACGCGTTCCTGTTTACGCCGGTACAGGATGCATTTCCACTGCCGACACCATCCGCATGAGTAAAAAAGCTCAGGAACTGGGTGCAGATATCCTTTCCATCATCACGCCCGGTTTTGCCATGGCTTCCCAGCAGGAATTATACGATCACTACGTAGCCGTTGCAAAGCATGTGGATATTCCCATCGTGCTGTACAACATTCCTGCCCGCACAGGAAATAAACTGCTGCCCGAAACGGTTGCCAGACTGGCTAAGGATGTGGATGTGATCATGGGTGCAAAAGACTCCAGCGGTGACTGGGAAAACCTGAAAGCCTATATCCATCTGACACAGGATCTGGACAAGGATTTCCGTGTACTTTCCGGCAATGATTCCCTGATCCTGCCCTGCCTGAAAGAAGGCGGAGCAGGCGGCATCGCAGGCTGCGCAAACGTATACCCCCACGTACTCGCATCCATCTACGACCTGTTTCAGGCCGGCAGACTGGACGAAGCTCAGGAAGCTCAGGATTCCATCGCAAGCCTGCGTGCCGTATTCCGTTACGGCAACCCCAATACCATCGTAAAAACTGCCGTTTCCCTGCTGGGCTACAACGTAGGCAAATGCCGCGCACCTTTCAATCAGGTTCCGGAAGAAGGTATTGAGGCGCTGAAAAAAGTACTGGCTGAAAATGCCGCAAAAGGTATGTGCTGATTAAAACAGATTCTCTGAAAGAAAAAAGATATTTGCGAAAAGGAGGAATATCAACAATGAATAACAAACCGATCGTAGGAATTACCATGGGAGACCCGGCCGGCAACGGCCCCGAAATCACGATCAAAGCTCTTGCGCATGCAGATATATATGACCGCTGCCGTCCTGTTGTAGTAGGCGATGCCTCTGTTATGGAGCAGGCTGTCCGTTTTACCGGATTGACAGATATGCAGATCCATCGCTGTGAAAAGGTATCCGACGCACAGTTTACCCCCGGCATCGTTGATGTCCTGCATCTGCCTCTGATTCAGGATATTTCAGCTTTCGAAATCGGAAAAGTCAGCATTGAAGGCGGCAATGCAGCGTTTCAGTGCGTCAAAAAGGTCATCGAACTGGCCCTGGCCGGTGAAGTGGACGCCACCTGTACCAATGCATTGAACAAAGAAGCCATGAACAGGGCACTGGAGCATTACAACGGCGAACTTTCCGACGGTCATACCCATTTTGACGGCCACACCGAAATCTATGCAACCTACACCAATACCAAAAAATATACCATGATGCTTGCCCACCACGATCTGCGCGTCGTTCACGTTTCTACCCACGTATCCCTGCGTGAAGCCTGCGACCGTGTTAAAAAAGCCCGTGTTCTGGAGGTCATCGAAATCGCACATAAAGCCTGCCAGGATATGGGCATCGAAAATCCAAGAGTCGCTGTAGCCGGCCTCAACCCCCATTGCGGCGAAAACGGCCTGTTCGGCACGGAAGAAATTGAAGAAATCAAACCTGCCATCGAAGCAGCAAAAGCAGAAGGCATCAATGCCATCGGACCCATCCCTCCGGACAGTGTCTTCTCTGAAGCACTCGGAGGCTGGTATGATATCGTTGTATGTATGTACCATGATCAGGGCCATATCCCGCTGAAGACAGTCGGTTTTGTATATGATCGTGAAAAACAGGCCTGGAAAGCAGTGGAAGGTGTCAATGTAACCCTGGGACTTCCCATCATCCGGACCAGCGTAGACCACGGAACCGGATTTGCCCTGGCCGGCAAAGGTACCAGCAATGAACTGAGCCTTGTAAACGCAATTGACTACGCCGTTCGTATGTCAGAAGGAAAGAGACAGGCCTGATTTTTACTGTCACTGATTACCGGCTCAACAACACTACCCAATATCATTGACTTAACAGAGGAGACACAACATTATGGCTTATATTTTACTGATTCTCGGTTTCGTTTTACTGGTAAAAGGCGCTGACTTCTTCGTTGAAGGCAGTTCCTCCGTTGCCAAACTGCTGAGAATCCCCACAATCATTATCGGTCTTACCATTGTTGCTTTCGGTACCAGCGCCCCGGAGCTGGCAGTCAGCATTTCCGCATCCCTGTCCGGAAGCAATGACATCGCAGTAGGCAACGTCATCGGTTCCAATATTTTCAACCTGATGATGGTTCTCGGACTCTGCTCTTTACTGGCACCCATGCCCATGGATAAAAAAATCCTGAACGGTGATTACCTCTACGCGATCCTTGCGGCTGCCGTGATGCTTCTTTTATTCGGATTTGATCATGATTTAAGCCGCCTTGACGGTATTATTCTGCTGATCATGTTCGCTTATTTCATGGGAAAAACTGTTCGCAGCGCACTGAAAAACAGAGCCGCAGGAACAGATGATGACGATGAGGAAGAAATCAAGGTACTGAGCCCCCTGCTCAGCGTGGTTTACATCATCGGCGGCATGGCAGCAATCGTCATCGGCGGCAACCTGGTTGTTGATAATGCCAGCCTCATCGCAGCCTCTTTCGGACTGAGTGAAACACTGATCGGCCTCACCGTAGTTGCCTTCGGAACATCACTCCCGGAGCTTGTAACATCCATGGTTGCTTCCAAAAAAGGCGAAAACGGACTTGCTCTCGGCAATGTCATCGGCTCCAACCTGTTCAACATCCTGTTCGTACTCGCCACATCAACAACCATCTCACCCATGAAGGTAGATGTTCTGTCCACTTTTGATGCCATATTCCTTATCGCGGTCAGCGTCCTTATCTGGCTCATGGCAAAAAAAGACTACCAGATCGGCCGTATGCGCGGCGTCATTATGGTAGCCCTGTACCTGGCCTATACGGTATATATCATCATGAGATAAAGTATATTACTGCATCACCATAACGGAATTTCTTCTGAGCATTCAAATATGATTGTTCAGGGAAGTTCCGTTTTTTCGTTTATTTACCTGTTTATTAACCCATTTCTTTGTTGCTGCATTTCTCTTCTTGCACAGACACGGAGGTTCATGTAAAATAGTCCGCGGATGGAGCTGCGGATCTGCAGCTTTGTAATTATCAAAAGAGAAAGGTATTTTAAACCATGAAAGATCACCTGTTTTCAGACAGAGTTTTCTGCCGGAAGCTGCTCCAGCTGACTGCTCCCATTGCGCTTCAGAGCCTGATGCTGGCTTCTGTAGCTGCGGCAGATGCCATCATGCTGGGAAGTGTCGAACAGAATTCCATGTCCGCCGTTTCCCTGGCTACTCAGATTCAGTTTATTCAGAACATGATTCTGTCCGCCATTGTGTCCACTGCCGGGATTCTGGGGGCACAGTACTGGGGGAAGGGCGACCGCCAGACCGTCAATGATATATTCTGCATCAGTCTCCGTTGCTGCGGACTGGTTTCCCTGCTGTTCTTTGCGGGATGCATGTTTTTCCCCCGTTTCCTGATGATGATTTTTACCAATGAAGAAGTACTGATTACCATAGGAATCCGCTATCTCAGAATTGCCGGCTGGTCCTATCTGCTTACCGGTATTTCCCAGTGCTATCTCGTGATCATGAAGGTAAGCGGACATGCTTCACAGACAGCCCTGATCAGTTCCGGTGCCGTAGTAATCAACATCATTCTGAATGCCGTGCTGATCTATGGTCTGTTCGGCCTGCCCGCCATGGAGGTTCAGGGCGCAGCTCTGGCTACCTTAATCGCCAGAGCCATCGAACTGGTCTGGTGCATTGTCTGTTCCCTGAAAGACGGTTATATCCGCCCTGACCTGAGCCGTTTTATGAAACGCGATCCGCTTCTTGCAGCCGATTTTCGCAAATGCGCGCTTCCTTTGCTTGGCGCGTGTCTGTTCTGGGGCGTAGGGTTTACATCTTATACCGCATTTATGGGACACATGGGAACCGATGCAGCCGCAGCCAACTCCATCGCCTCCGTAGTACGTGATCTGATCTGCTGTCTCTGCAACGGTATCAGCAGCGGCGGCGGTATTCTGGTTGGACACGAGCTTGGCGCAGGCAATCTGAAACGCGGAAAACTGTACGGAGACCGTCTCGTAAAACTGGCATTTTTATGTGGTTTTCTGTCTACGGGCGTTATGCTTGCCGTCACTCCCCTTGTGCTGCGGTTCGTAAAGCTTACGGACGGCGCGGCCGGCTATCTGACCGGCATGATGGTGATTATGGCATTTTACATGATTGGCCGGGCAGTCAATACCATTATCATCAACGGGATCTTTGCATCGGGCGGAGACACCATGTTTGACATGTACAGTCTGGCTGTATGCATGTGGGGAATTGCCATTCCGCTGGCAGCGGCAGGAACCTTTCTGTTTCACTGGCCGGTACTGGTCGTGTACGCCTGCACCTGCCTTGATGAAGTGGGAAAAATCCCCTGGGTCATGGCACATTACAAAAAGTACATCTGGGTAAAAGACCTGACACGCGATATCAGCTGAGACAAAATGCCCGAAAAAGCCGATCACTGTTTCCGGTGATCGGCTTTTTCATACTTTACATGTACATTTGTTTTTTTATTTCTGCATAATGTGGATGGAAAATCCTCCGAACTCTCCGTCCAGATAGATATTTTTCAGTTTTCCATCCTCTGTCCAGGCAGCCGTATCCATGTTGAAGGAAAAACCTTTTTCCTTCAGTTCTTCTACGGCGGCACTCAGATCCGGTGTACGCATGGCGATATGACCGTTTGTCCCCAGAAAAGGGGCTTTCATACACTCAAAGTACGGGCCGCCGAATTCGGATTTCTGTCCGTGACGGGGTTCCAGATTAAACATCATGCTCAGAAGCTGTGCCAGCTTCTCTGCTTCTTCTGCATTGGGAGTATTGATCCCGATATGCTCCAGTTCAAACTTGTTTCTCATTCTGATACCATATTCCTTTCTCCGAACTTCGGACCGTATGTAAGATTAATTCAGGCTTATCCGAAATTCAGGCTATGTTTCACTGTGTCTGCTGAATTCATTCCATTTCCGCTTACATGGGGAACATCAGCACTGCACCGGCAGTCAGAGCCAGCAGACGGATGAAGTACTGCGGAATGGTAAATTTCCAGAACTCTTTCAGGTTGTATTTACCGACACCCATAACCATGGCAGGCATACCGTCAATAGGCAGGAAATGTCCGCACCATCCGGAGATGACAATGGCAACTGCTGCTGCGGTGGGATCCATGCCCAGGCTTGTACAGGTAGCGATGGCAAGAGGTGCGAATACATACACGGTACCAATCGTAGAACCGGTCATGGTTGCCAGTACACTGGTAAGGATGCAGAATACGAAGACCAGAATAAAAGGATTGATATTGGAACCCAGCATATTGGCTACAGTTTCACCAACCAGGTTGGTCAGTCCGGTGCTTCCCAGCGCATCAGCGATACCGATAACACCTGCGGACATCAGGATGATGGGAGCACAGATTGCATCGCGGATTTCGTTGAAATCCATCACACCGATTACCAGCAGTACTGCTACGGACAGGCCGGGGATTGCGTATCCTGCATCACCGATGGAGCTCTGCAGAATCATACCTGCAACAGCCGCAACGAATACGATGTAGGTAACATATTCTTTCCATTTTGGAAGCGCCGATCCTTCTTCGTTTGCAGCAGCGATGGAATCCTCGCTTGCAGCTGCAATGGGATGATCAGGCAGTAATTTGTACTGAATCAGACAGTTAAGCAGGAAGCCCATGGACAGGAAGAAGTTTACTACAGCGAACTTCACCATGGAAACATTGGCCAGTACGCCTGCGCTTTCCATAACTGCAATCACAATACCGTACTGCAGTGCCGTATTCAGCGGAATCAGGGGATGATTTGCAGCAAAGCCGGCGGTCATGATAATCTTGGACGGCGGCAGCTTTTTGTTGTAGGGCAGAGTGGAAAGCAGACCGATGGTCAGTACGTAATATGCGGTGGAACCGGTACCGAACAGGCTGCAGCCCAGCATAACGATCAGGATAATCATCACGAAGGCCATAAAACCGCCCTTATTCGCCATATTGTACATGGCTTTTTTGAAAGCAGTGATAAAGCTTGTCTTCTGCAGTGCAGCAATGATTGCCATGAAAGATGCAAGCATTACGATGGTTGAGTTGGAAAATCCACCGAAAGCAGTTTTAATATCAACAACATTGAAAATAACCAGCAGCAGGCAGGCCAGCAGCGGCGGTGCGCCAAACGGCAGTTTATCGATCATGACCAGAATGATCATGAAGATGGTAATTGCAAGAGCAAAAATCATTGGAAGTGTCATCTTGTTTTCCTCCTTGGTTTTAAAAGTCCTTATTAACCGGTACTGTATGTAGATATCTGCAGATTTGTACAGTTCAGTACGTTTCAGCTTGCCTAAAGTATACAGGATGACAGGGTTCTCAACAATAAAACGAACCGCTCAATGTGTTTAAATAAGAAACAGGAATGTTTTTTTTGCATTATTTTCATTGAATAAGTTGCATTTTGAAACATAATTTCAAAATTTCACTTTTTTCGTTTCGTTTTTAAACATATACAGGAATTAATTCTGTTCGCAGAACAAAAAGCAGAACAAAAAAGAGGAAGCTCCTTCCGCATCAGAAGAAGTCTCCTCTTTTTACCTTGTCTTTTTACTTTGTCCTTTTATTCTGTTTTTTCGCTCTGCTTCTCTGCTTTTATCCTTCACCCTACATGGGACCGCCGGGACCTCCCATTCCTCCGGGGCCTCCCATGCCGCCCATGGCTGCAGTGATGAAGTTTCCGCCGTATTTCAGTGCGATGAATGCATATACTGCAAGGATTACTGCCAGCAGAATCACTGCAGGCTTCAGTTCTTTCCGGCTGCTGTCAATGATTTTGAAGATACAGTAAAGCACCACACCGAAAGCAATGCCGATGGTGATGTCACCGAAGAATGCCGCGCCGGCCAGTGTAGCCGCAAAGGGAATGGTTTCTTCTGCCTTTTTCACATCCAGATTGCGGATGCTTTTCAGCATGGCAAGTCCCGCAAAAACCATGATCAGATCCGCGAAGATGAATCCATCCTGAACATAGGCTGCCAGCTTCGTTTCCGTATCATTGATCCACATTCCCACACCGTTGGTGGAGGTTGCAAATACTGCAAAGAATACCCAGTTGAATAAAGCGATCAGGAATCCGATTCCGGCTACCAGAGAGCTGAGACCTGTTTTGGCGCCGTCTTTCGTTCCTACTGCGGATTCTGCGCCGACTGCTGTGGGAGTACCGCCCAGTACGGGAGAAACGATATTCAGCACCGCACCGATTGCCAGTGTCTTCTTTTCACTGTCCTTTACCCATGCTTCATTCTCAATATCTCCGGCTGCTGCACTTGCTTTCATATTTCCCAGATTGGTATACATACCCAGGAAGAGGAAGGTCATGACGCCTTCAGCCATAAACAGGGCCACATTGCCGCCTGCTTCGGTAAATGCGCTGAAGTCTGTTCCCTGTGTAAACAGAGTGCCGATGTTCAGAGAAGAGATACCGTTAAACAGGTTGTAGGGTGATGCACCGTCTGTTGCAACGATCAGGTTCAGACGCTGGTAAATTACCGTGGTCGCTGTCTGTCCGCCGATAAAATATTCCAGGAAGAATACGATACCGCAGACCCACATTGCCGCAATCAGCATGAAATATGTGGAACCCAGTGCATTTTTCCGCTTGAATGCCATGTACACAACCACCAGAATGATTCCCGCAATCAGGAGCCAGAAGTAAAATGCATCCAGAGTGGCAAGATCCGACACTTTTTCGATGGAACCGTCTGCTGTCAGAAGGCCTGTATTTTTCAGTGCTTTCTGTGCCACGTATAAACCAATTCCCACGGGAAGCGCTTTTTTTACGCCGTCCGGCATACTGTCAATAAAGATCTTTTTCAGAGGCGAGATCACAATAATCAGGTAAATAACCGCTGCAATAAAGGTTACAAACAGCAGGTTGGCGTAGGTAAGCCCTGTATTTGCTCCCATCATGGAAATCAGCACCGTGCTGATTCCCATATTGGCACTCTGGAGCAGGGGCAGGTTGCAGATGATGCCCATCAAAACAGTTCCTGCAAAAGCGATCAGTGCCACCGCCAGATAAGAACCTGCATAGTTTCCGTAAGATTCACCGATGATCTGCGCATTCATAAGGAGTGTGCATACTGCGATGCAGAAAGCGCCCAATCCGGCTATTACTTCATCCTTTATGGATGAGCCGCGTTCCGTTATTTTAAATCTCCGGTCCAGTTTCATGGACAGAGCACCGGGACTTTTTTCTTTTTTCTCCATAAACTCCGATTCTCCCTTTCTAATTATCGTTTTCTTCTGTTTTATCCGTTTTAACCGCTGCACCCGCCTGCACTTTTTTCTTCAGAGGCATGATGACCATAAACACAACCGTAGCTGCGATCAGGGCCGCAAGGATTACATCTGCGACAATCATAATTGTCTTCCAGATAGGTGTTCCTGTGCTGGAAGAGGTTTCGCCTCTTACCAGCTTGCCTGTATGGCAGACCTGATACAGCAGGTGCTTTGTCGTCTGACGGAGCAGGTATTTGCCGTAATTGGTTGATGTGGCGTCGCCTTCATAGTCGTAGTATGTAGTAACTACGGAACCGCCCAGCTGTCCTTCCACACCGCCGAACAGACCGGCACCGGGAGACATTACCCAGGGATAAGGACCGACACCATCGGTGATTACCAGACCGTTGTATCCCCATTCATCACGGAGAATGGTACGGTACAGCCCGGGGTGGAACATGGAGATACCATCACGGTTCAGAGAAGCCATAATACCCAGAGTACCTTCACCGGATTCAAAATGTCCGGTTCCTTTTTCGGCATCGTCTACCACATAGGTCTGTTTTACACAGATTTCGTAATCCTTCAGCATGATCTCACGAACCGCCTGTTCGGAGAACCAGGTAATGTTGCCGTCACGGTTTGTATCGTTATCGTTCATAGCCATATGCTTGATGTAAACGTAGATACCATTGGACTGCAGTCCTGCAACTTCCGCTGCACCCATCTTGCCGCCGATAAATCCGTCTTCCGAGTAGTATTCGAAGTTACGTCCGCCGAAAGGTGTTCTGTGTGTATTCATAGCGGGAGCATAGGCACCTGCCAGACCGTTTTTGATGGACTGATGTGCATAAACTTCGCCGAGCTTTTCAAGGAGATAAGGATTCCATGTGGATGCATTGACAACTGCTGAGGTAAACCATGTGTTGGTACCGTAGCTGCTGTTGCCGTTTCCGGATTCACCGGGGCCGTCTACAACGCTGTCACGTTCCTTGCCTACGGATGCGATTTCCGGAGTGGACCAGCCCAGATTACCCTGTGCATTGATCTGTTCATCCAGAGTGGTCTGATCCAGCAGGTAAGCCCAGATTTCATTGTCGTAGTCCACATCGGTCAGGAATGTACAGTTCACATCCAGTCTCATGGAGGTTTCTTCCTCCGTTACCTGATAGTTACCTTCTTCATCCAGTACCGGATTGCCTTCTTCATCTACTACCACGTAGTAAACCTTGCCGTACTGGATTTCATGATCGGTTACCGCATCATCGTACAGATAGCATTCGTCATTCTGATCTTTGCCTTCAATATTTTCTTCTGTGGCATATGCCTCGTAATCGGCACCGCCTACATATTTTGTTGTTGTTTTCTTAACCTTGACGCCGTTTTCATAGGTTTCATAGGTATATTCGGTTGATCCCAGTGCATCTGTAGCCAGAACTGCTGCCAGATCATCGGAAATTGCTTCTTCCTTACAGCTGGATTCATGTTCCATGATGGTTGCCATGCCGGATGCAAAATTGCTTCTGGAAAGATATCCATCCAGCATATTGCCGTCTCCGGCATCCACATCGCTTAAAGCGACAGTTGCAGCGGTTTCATCGCTGTCACGTGCGCCTGCATGTTCATCGTCATAAATAATGCTGTCAGCAAGTGCTGCTTCTACGGGATCACAGGCATCTTCATGGGCATTTAATCCGATATGGAATTTATAATTGCCTTTTTCCAGAACGTAGCATCCATGTCCGTAGGAATCGAAAGATGCCAGATCATCAGTCTGGAACTCGATAGTAACTTCTTCGGATTCACCGGGTTCGATCACACCGGTTTTCTGGAATCCCATAAGAACCTTTGTGGATTTTTCAAGACCCACACCTTTGATACCGCAGGTATCGTCTTCACCGTAAGGTGCTTCCATGTACAGCTGTACCACCTGTTTTCCGGCCATGTCACCGGTATTGGTTACCTTTACCGTCACACTGTTGGTGCCGTGAGCAGTCAGATCCACACTGGAAGCTGTCACTTCTTCTTCAAATGTTGTATAGGAAAGTCCATAGCCGAAAGGATACTGAACCACTTCCTCATAGCCGCTTGCCTTTCCGTTCTTCCATTCATGGGACGTAAATTCTTCACTGTCAAAATAGCCTGCCGCATCTGCGGTTTCATACCAGCGGTACCCTACGTAGATACCTTCCTCATACTGATAGTAACCGAAATCGCTGGACTGATCAAAGCCGGTAACAATGCTTCCCACATTGGTGTATTTATTGTCATCGTTGTTGTAGAAAGAGGGCATGGTGGACATATCGTAAGCGTAGGTATCAACCAGACGTCCGGAGGGATTGACTTCACCGGTCAGAATCTGAGCCACACCCACCAGGCCGGCTTCACCCGGATGTCCGATCCAGAGACATGCATCCACACCGTATTCTTCCTGTTCGATCTCACCCAGTTCGATGGGGGTGGAAGAATTGATCAGCACGATGGTTTTTTCGTAATTCTTATTGCAGAAATCCAGCAGTCCCAGTTCATCTTCGCTTAACTGCAGATAAGTGGTTCCTGTGGAAGCCACGCCGTCACCGTCATAATCCATGACGGGGGAAGCACCTTCGGCTCCGGAGCGGGCAAAGGTGACGATTGCCACATCGTTGTAGCCTTCTTCCATAAAGCTGTCTTTGTTGTTCTCATATACGCTTTCCTGGAATTCGCAGACTCTGGAATAACCGCCCCAGTCTCCGTTTCCGTAAGCGTCCTTGTTGCTCGAATAATCGGAACCGGCAAATGTTGCCAGCTCGCCGGTACCTGTATGGCCCTGGTAATCACCGGTTGTATCTGTGTTTCTGCTTCCGCCGCAGGCCTGTTCCAGCCAGTTCCATGCTTTTTCATTCACATCCAGATACTGTTCCGTGCTTACGCCGCTGCCTTCGGTCTTGCTTCCGTCAAAGGCTTCTTTCATGGTGTAAGTGTATTCGTCATATTTACCGCCAGCGGAACCTGTTCCGCCGCAGATGTAATTGTAGGACATGGCTCCCAGGATCGTAACCTTTGAGCCTTTGTCCAGAGGCAATGTGTTGTCTTCATTCCGAAGGAGCACCGCTCCCTCACTTTCAATCTCCGTGTCGATCTCACGGCCTTCCTCCATACATTCTGCATCACTCATTGCCACTGTACCAGAAGAACCTGCACCGACTCCAAGGTACGTAACAAGTGTGTCGCCGAAAGTCTGCAGCATGGTGTTGGCAATCATAATCACGATTACAAGAAATGCCGTGATTCTCAACCCTGTTTTTGTTTTCTTTGGCATATTTTCCTCCTTTATGAAACTTCCTTTTCCGGACATCCCGGCCGGACATGCTGTGCGTGTCCGGTCAGAGATTTCCGCATGATTGATGTACACTGTTTTACAGCTTTTCTCTGTATCTGCTGCATTAAAATGGCTGGTTTCAATATGGCTTCAATCATCTGAAAAAGCTGTAAATAAATGTTATAGTCATTTTATCATCTTTTCCGGGCCGTAACGTTTCTTCGCACGAATGGCCCGTATTTTTACACGAATTGCGTTTCGACTTCCAAAAAGCCCTTTCTGTTCCTGTCATGCAGAAATACACCTCAGAGTTCGTGTGTACAAAAAACGGCTATCCTCTTTTTTGCAGAGTATAGCCGTTTCCAAACAAATCTGGCACTACCGCCAATCCATTTCCCGCACTCATTTCGTCCCGCGCTCAGTTCCTTTCCTGCATGGGAATGAGTATTTTCAGGAAAAACCAGGAATTTTCCACACCGAATTTGACTGTTCCGTTATACTTTTCCACAGTATAGCAGATACTTTTGATTCCGAAACCGTGGTTTTCTTTATCGGTTTTGGTGGTCACCGGATACCCGTCCTTCATGCCGGGGACCGATGTACAGTAATTTTCTATAAAAATATATACGAAATTCTTTTTTGCCGTCACCGTCAGGTGGATCAGCCTCTTTTCCGGGTCCTCGATCAGGACTGTATTCTCAATGGCGTTATCCAGAGCATTTCCGAAAATAGTGCACAGATCCGTAACATAGATGAAATCCAGAAGTGCTCCTTCCGCAATACAGGTAAACTGAATATCCTTCTTTCGGCAGATCATGATTTTGCTGTCGAGCACTGCATCCAGAACCTGACTGCCCGTCTGCAGCGACGGGCTGTAGGCCTGCAGCTCTTTCTCCAGAGAATCCACCCACTGATTCCGCTCTTCGCTGGTCATAGTCGCTCTCATGCCCTCCAGCTGGTGTTTCAGATCATGATACTTCATATTGATCAGATCGATGCTGTCCTGATAGCTGCGGTACCTGTCATACTGTGTCTTCAGCATGGCGTTGATGGAAGCCAGCTCCCGCTCCGCTTTCACTTCGGTCATGCGGCTCTGAAATGCATACAGAATCATGATTCCCGCCAGATCCACCAGTGTTCTGATGTTGAAAATATCTCTTTGGAAACCGCTGGTAAATAAAGCATCCGTTGTTACAAAACTCAGATTGCTCAGAGCAAAAACAAGTGCCGATATGAAAAATGAAGCCAGAAACTCCTGCAGAGAAATCTCCACCGCCTCGGCATGGCGGTAAATGGACCGCTCCATCAGATAAGCCACTGCAAAAACGCATCCATAAGTAAGAATCAGTGCAATCATCCGCTGTATCCCGCAGCCCTCCTCATACCACCGGAAAAAGCAGACGATCTGCCACTCCACGGAGGCTGCAAATTCCGCCAGAATAAAGGCTCTGCACGCAAAATAGGCAGACGCCATGGAAGAGAGTCTGAGCAGAAAAACAAGATACAGATACATAAAGCCCAGCGCTCCCGCCATACATGGAACCCACCAGCTCACAGGCAGATCCTTCGTCACCATCAGATACACACACTGCCACAGATAAAAAAGAACCGACAGCGGCACAAAATGCTTCACCCTTTTTCCCTGCCTCAGCATCAGCACAAATATGGCGCAGGCCGTCACTTCGGCCAGCGCCGTATAGATTCTCGGAATATCCGGATAAATTTCTCCCATCATATCCTGTACCTCACCTATACTTCGCCGATATAGTCAGCCAGCGCAGCCATGAATTCCTTCTTTTTGGTGCGGCTGATCACAAGATTGTCCCCGTTGACAACCGCACACCCGTCATACACGCCGTCCACATATTTCAGATTGACCAGATATCCTCTGTTGCAGCGGAAAAAGCTGTACTCACCGAGTGCAGCCTCCATATCCTTCATATTCAGATAGGTTTTATACTCTCCCTTTGTCGTATGGAATATCAGAACATGCGCATTGCTTTCAATGTAACAGATATCATCCACCAGAAGCTTCTGTACGCCGGAAGACACCTGTATGGTAATCAGCTTTTTCGGCTCCCGTCGTCCCAGTCGCTCCACTGCCCGGTCCATCTTCCTGGCAAAAGCAAAATAGGTAATCGGCTTCAGAATATAATCCAGCGCATCCACCTCGTAACCACGGATGGCATAATTGGTCATATTCGTGATAAACATGATAATTACCTGCTGATCCTTCTCCCGTATCTTTTCCGCAGCAGTCATACCATCCATAAACCGCATCTTAATATCCAGCAGAATCATATCATATTCGCACCGGTAATTCTCAACAATCTCATCACCATCCGCATACACAGTGATATCGAAGGAGCAGCTGTGCTCCTTCTCATACTGATTCAGATATTTCTTCAGCTGATCCTGATATTTCTTCTCATCTTCCACAATGGCAATTCTGATCATCGCTGCATCCCCCATTATGTAAATTGTTCTTTAAATATTCCTTTTAGTTTAACATACACCGTATCCGGACACAACCACTATGATTTTTCCCCTTCCGGGAATATGATCTTAAATACAAAGAAGAAGATAATCATGGACACGCCGCCTGTTATGAATGTAACCAGCAGGTTGTAAACCGCGGGAGCCACATAGACCGCTGCCACCGGCATCCACAGGTTGTTGAATCCGTTGCAGATCAGGGAAATCGCCACCCATGCGATGAAATACCACATCGCCTGATACACGGGATTGCCTTTGCTCTTAAAAGTAATGTTTCTCTGCAGCGGGAAATTGATGCACTGTGCCAGGAAGGAGCCTGTTTCATAGCTGATAAAATATCCCAGCCCGCCGCCGATCATGACTGCCCCCTCCGCATCGTAAAGCACATTGTACCCCAGAAGACTCCATGTAAAATCCACTCCCAGAACATGCATCTTCACCTGCGGCCACATGAATTCCGTTCCCGCAAGTCCTTTTCCCAGTATCCCCGGCATAAAAGTAAATACCAGATACTGGAAGACGGTTACGCCCATGCTGAACACAAAAAAGTAAAAAATCTGATAAATCCATTTCGCCAGTTTCTCATGGGACTGTTCAAAATGCTTCCACTTCTCAAGCCACCGGTTATATAAGTCCTTCATATTTCAGTTACCTGTTTCGTCGCCTTTCTGCTGAATAATTTCCTCATATTCTCTGTTTGCCCTGCGGTTACGGAAAAATCCGCCGATAATTTTTTTCATTCCTTTGATGAAATGACCGTTGACGGCTTCCACCATGCCTTCCGCCATCTCCATGCTGACCATTCCTCCGGTCATTTTCGCAATCCCGCGAAACGGAATATTATAGATGAACAGAAGATTCAGATCCGGTTTCCCTTTTTTCTCACTCTTATTTTTCATATGGCTCAGGCAGCTCCAGATCAGTCTCGCCAGTCCGCTTTTCGCATAGTACATCTGACAGAGCGCATCATTGATACCAAGCTCCCCGCTCCAACTTCCCGCACTGACGGGATGACCCAGCAGGCAGGCAAATTCCTCATCACTCACCTGCGTGATTTTGCCGCTGCAGTAGGAAGGCAGACTCTCTCTGCTGTAAGGGCAGATTTCCGTGGTACCGGCCACTTTGACAGCTCCCTCCAGCCTGATATCTTCCACACTGGAGCCGATTCTGACACAATAAGTACCGCCTTCCGTCTCCCATCTGCCGGTTTTCACATTCCAGTAACGGAAGGTTTTATCGTCAAAAGGAATAACAACTTCCCTGCTCTCCCCTGTTTTTAAGAAAATTTTCTTAAATCCTTTCAGTTCATTTTTCGGACGGAATACTCCGGCGCCGGGAAGTCCCACGTACATCTGGCAGACCTCCGCACCGTCTTTTTGTCCGGTATTAGTCAGCGTAAAACGGACTCCGCCTTCAGTTACCTGAAGATTTTCATATGCAAATTCCGTATAGGACAGTCCGTATCCAAAAGGATATCTCACCCTGATACCCGCTGTATCATAGTAGCGATAACCGATATACGGTCCTTCCCGGTACTGGGAATCACGCTCCTTTCCCGGAAAATAACGGAATGCCGGGGTATCTTCATAACTGACCGGCCAGGTTTCATTCAGATGCCCGGAGGGATTGACTTTTCCCGTCAGAATATCAAGAATGGCTCCTGCGCCTGCCTGTCCGTTGAGATATCCGTGCAGAATCGCTCTGCAATCGTTCTCCCAGGGCATTTCCACCGCTGCACCGGCACTCATAATGCCCACAATCTGTTTATTTACAGCAGCAAGCTCACTCAGAAGCTCAATCTGGTTTCCGGGTATGCGCATATGAAGGCGGTCCATGCCTTCCACCTCGCTCATCTCATTCAGTCCGAAGAAAAACAGCACAATATCAGCTTTTTCTGCCAGCTCCAGTGCCTCCCGCTTCAAAGTCTCATCCGTTTCCCCCGATCGCTTATAGCCGGCGGAAAAGCCTGCCGCCTCCAGATCATACCGGCTGATCTCTTCGCAGATCGTTTCCACGCAGAAAGCATTGACCATGGAAGAACCGGCCCCCTGATATCTGGGTTCCGCAGCAAAATCTCCAATTACCGCCACCCTGCTGCCTGCTTTCAGAGGCAATAAATGATTTTCATTTTTAAGAAGCACTGCGCTCTCTCTCGCCGCCTTTGCTGCAAGCTCATGATGGGCTTCTTTCGAATACACATGTTCTTTTTCCTGTATGCTCTCATGAGAAGTCAGGACCAGATCCAGCAGCCGGTCCACACAGGCATCCAGCGCTTTCTCCGAAAGTTCCCCTAACTCGATTGCTTTCAGCAGCTGCCTTGCCGAATCCAGCCCCGGCGTGGGCATTTCCAGATCAGAACCGGCCGCAACGCCTGCCACATGATCATTGGATGCCCCCCAGTCCGTAATGACAATTCCTTCAAATCCCCATTCCTTTCGGAGAATCTCATCCAGAAGATGGACATTTTCATTGGCGTAGATGCCATTGATTTCGTTGTAGCTGCTCATGATTGCTCCGGGATTTCCCTCTTTCACCGCAATCTCAAAGCCGGTCAGATAGATTTCACGCAGAGTCCGTTCATCCAGCACGGAATTCATGGCCATCCGCCGCAGTTCCTGATTGTTCACCGCAAAATGCTTCGGACATGCGCAGACTCCGTTTTCCTGAATCCCCCGCACATAAGCAGCGGCCATCTTCCCCGCCAGATAGGGATCCTCTGCAAAATACTCAAAATTTCGTCCGCATAAAGGACTTCGTTTCATATTCAGACCCGGTCCGAGAAGAACATTCACACCCTGGGCGGCAGCCTCCTCTCCCAACGCCCGTCCGATTTCTTCCCCAAGGGACTCATCCCAGCTGTTCGCAGCCGAAGCCGCCGTGGGAAAACAGGTAGCCGGAAGAGAGGGATTCAATCCCAGATGATCTCCCTCCCCCGCCTGTTTCCTCAAACCGTGAGGCCCGTCCGAACAGAAAACGGAAGGAATTCCAAGACGCGGAAAATCTCTGGTCTCCCACTCATTTTTCCCGCTTAAAAAAGCTGCTTTTTCCTCTATCGTCATCCGGTCGATTATATCCTGATGTTTCACTTCGCTCCTCCTGTTGGTATTTCTGTTATCGTCTGAGGAAAGTATAACAGGTTTCTTTTTCTTTGTTCTGCCCGTTGCACCAATTGCAGGTTTTTCGGCATAAAACACCTGAAAAAAGCTGCTCTAAAACCTGCGCCGCAAAGCGCACACCGAAAAAATGCCGCAGAGGACACCTTATATAAATATCCTCTGCGGCACTTTTTGTATCCGCCAAATAAATTCATAAAAACTCACCCGCTGTAAAGCCCTATGCCAAAAATGACTCCTGTCAGTATACGGATCACACTGGTCAGAAATCTGGATGTTAAGACAGAAGGGACTCCGACTTTGATGGTATTATCCTGTGCGTCTGCCAGCCCCAGACCAACCGGTATAAAATCACATGCAGCCTGAGTATTGATCGCAAATAAAGCCGGAAGGGCCAGCGAAACCGCCATGATTCCGTTTCCGATCTGTGCTCCGATCACTGTTCCGATCACCTGAGCAATGATTGC
>JBJELO010000056.1:0-17786 GCA_051879195.1 Lachnospiraceae bacterium | reverse complement strand
GTGATACGGACAGACCGGCGTTGATTGCCGGACGGAAACCGGAGTTGAACATTTCCGTCTCCAGATAGATCTGACCGTCTGTAATGGAGATTACGTTGGTCGGAATGTAAGCGGAAACGTCACCGGCCTGAGTTTCAATAATAGGCAGAGCTGTAATGGAACCGCCGCCCAGCTTGTCAGCCAGACGTGCAGCACGTTCCAGCAGTCTTGAATGCAGATAGAAAACGTCACCGGGGTAAGCTTCACGTCCCGGAGGTCTTCTAAGAAGCAGGGAGAGTGTACGGTATGCCGTAGCATGTTTGGACAGGTCATCGTAAACGATGAGAACATCTTCTCCCTTTTCCATCCACTCTTCACCGATGGTTACACCGGCATAAGGAGCGATGTACTGTAACGGTGCAAGTTCGCTGGCTGTTGAAGCTACAACGGTAGTATAGTCCATTGCACCATATTCATTTAAAGTATTAACCAGAGATGCTACTGTCGAAGCTTTCTGTCCGATAGCAACATAGATACATTTACAGTTTTTGCCTTTCTGGTTGATAATTGTATCAATTGCAATAGCCGTCTTACCAGTCTGACGGTCACCGATAATTAATTCTCGCTGTCCACGTCCGATGGGAACCATGGCATCAATCGCCTTGATACCGGTCTGTAACGGCGTGTCTACGGATTTTCTGGAGATAACACCGGGCGCTACACGTTCGATTGCACGGTATTTGTCGGTGATGATCGGTCCCTTGCCGTCAATGGGCTGGCCCAGAGGGTTTACTACACGGCCCATAAGAGCATCGCCAACAGGAACTTCCACAACGCGGCCTGTTGTCTTAACCGTATCACCTTCACTGATATTACTTGCACTGCCTAAAAGAACGACACCTACGTTGTCCTCTTCCAGGTTCAGCACCATACCATATACATCACCGGGGAACTCAAGGAGCTCGCCCTGCATTGCCTTTTCAAGTCCATAAACACGTGCGATACCATCACCAACCGTAATAACGGTACCCACATCGGATACTTCCAGTTTCGAAGCATATCTGCCGATCTGTTCTTTAATCACAGAGCTGATTTCTTCCGGTCTTAAATTCATGGGATTTTCGCACCTTCTTTCATATATTACTGCGGTCTCCACCGCCTCTGTCAGAATACCTTCCCGCAAACTTTAAGCCAGCTGTATACCGCTTAACTCTCTTTTCAGATTTAAAAGTTTACTTCTGACACTGCCGTCTACCACACGGTCACCGATGCGGATCACGATTCCGCCAATCAGGTCGGGATCAACCCTGTAGCTCATCTCAAACTCTTTGTAAGACGTAGAGGACAGCAGCTTCTCTACAATTTTCTGCTTCTGCGCATCGGAAAGTTCCGAAGCAGAAGTCACACTGGCAATACCAATCTTTTTGAATTCCTTGGTTTTTGCTATAAAATAATCCAGAATATCCATCAGTTCGGGAGATCTCCCCTTGGTAACAACAATCCGCAGAAGTCCCACAATCTCATCGGAAATCCTGCCCTGGAAAATCTTTTCCACCGTTGTTACCTTTTCTGACAATTCAATATCCGGATGTCCGAGGAACTTTAAAAGCTCCGGATTCTCCGTGAGAACCTTTTCCAACCCCTTTACTTCCTCAAAGAATACATCTGTTTTCTTACTTTCTACAGCAATATCAAAAAGCGCATCGCCATATGTCTTTGATATCAGCTTAGCCATGTATTCTCACCTATTTCTTTAAGGGTTTCGTCCACCATAGAATCCTGAATAGTCGTGTCTATATTGGCAGCAACAACCTTGGCTGCCATTAAAGATGCGATTGAAATCATCTCCTGCTTTACGTCTTCCAGCGCTTTCTTCTTCTCCAGCTCGATCTCGTTCTCAGCACGGGCAAGAATTCTTGCGGCCTCCTGCTTCGCCTGATCGATGATCTCGTTCTGCTGTTTCAGCGCTTTCTTACGGGCAGCATCCAGAATCTCATCAGCTTCCGCATTAATATTTCTCAGTTTTACATCATATTCTTCTTTTAAAGCGATAGCATCTTTCTTCTCTGTAGCGGCAAAGTCCAGTTCGCCTTTGATCTTTTCCTGACGTTTCCGGATAAAATCACGAACCATGTCAATGCAGACATAGGACAGCACCAGGAACAGAATAAAGATGTTAATACCGGTAATCAGAACATCCTGTATCAACTGAAAGTCCAATCCAAATAGTCGCTCCATCTACTATCAATCCCTCCTTTCTTAATTTCTGATTGCACATCTGCCAACCAGATGTCAATAATCAACCGAAAGGATGTACAAACATTAAGATGATTGCAACTAACAGACCGTACAGACCAGTTGTTTCGGCAACCGCCTGACCTAACAGCATGGTGGTCATAACGTCACCTTTTGCACCGGGATTTCTACCTACTGCTTCTGCACCTTTACCAGCTGCATAACCCTGACCGATACCAGGGCCAACACCGGCAATCAAAGCGATACCTGCACCGATAGCTGAACATGCATAAATTAAATCCTGTCCACTAATATTCATATTTAATTCCTCCTCAAATTAGAATCACTGTAAAATACCTGCAGAAAGAGCTGCAGCCCCGTGTGTCGTACACATTCCTTCTCCGGAATCTCCCTGTTCTTCCGAAAAAACCCCCGTTTAAGGAGATTTCATTACTCCTCAGGAAATCTCTGAGATACAAAAATCATTGTCAGCATACAGAATACGTATGTCTGAATGGCACCTGAAAACAAATCGAAATAGACATTCAATGCTGCCGGAACTACAAACCTGAACAACAGCGGCATTAACGCATACCATAAAGCCATAATCAGAGTACCTGAAACCATGTTGGCGAAAAGACGCAATGACAATGAAACCGGTGTTGCAAATTCACTGATAATATTAACCGGCAGGAAAACCGGGAACGGATCCAGATATCCTTTCCAGTACTCCTTCTTCTGATGCCGAATACCATTGTAATGAATCATTACAAATGTAACCAGTGCCAGCATAAGAGTCACACCGTAATCCGCTGTCGGAGAACGAAGTCCGAATATACCTCCGATATTGCTCAGCAATATGAAAATAAACAGCGTGATAATGTAGTTACAATACTTTCTGCCTCTTTTGCCCATATTCGTAATGACCATATTGTCAAGCATCTCGACGACTGCTTCACAAAGACACTGGAAAGTTCCTGGTACTTCCTCGGCTTTTTTCATCCGGTTTCGAACTGCAAAAGCAACTATGATCAGAACGATTGTAATGATGAGCTGGCTGACATGTGTCGTTGTAATCCATAAGGTCTGTCCTCCCACCTCATAGGATATCAGACCTTCGATCATATAACCCATGTCTTCCGAGCTGTACAGAATTGCTCCTATGTTACTCACCTCCCTCTTTTTTTATAGATACCTTCTCACGAGCCCATTCCAGGAAACGATGCATGAGCGGTTGTAAATATGCTCCGGCCTTCGTACCAAATAAACCAATAACCAAAGCCGGTATATTTAAATATGAAGTATAATATGCAGCGATGATCACTGCGGCATATATCACCATCCGTATAAGATATCTGCCTGTGGTATATCTCTGCGCCTGATCCACGCTGTGCATATCCATCGTCAATTCTGTAACATACGCGATATGCGTCACTGCACAGACACTGACGACCACTCCCAGAAGATACGCCAGGATCGCCGGAAGTTTCTCAGTGGGAAGAAAAAATATGACCAGCACACCGACCAGTCCGAAAATTCCGATTCCCATCCAGATCTCCAGCAGGGTCTGCCTGGTATATCTGATCCAGTTATTACCTGTCATAGGTGCTCTCCTTTTCGATTTCCTTTATCATGGCGGAAACCAGTGTAAAGGCATTCTTGCCTCCCGCAATAATCCCCAGGATCAGAAGAACAACCGTTGTATGCCATCCATATCTGCCATCCAGCCACACGCCCACTGCCGTACATAAAATAATCGGCGCCAGCAGGGTAATGCTTACCTGTGTCACCATCAGCAGACATCTGGCAACTACTCCACGTTTTTTCATAACATGCATTCCTCCTCTGCTGCCAGATTCCATAAATTTTTCTGTATGAGCAATACAGAAACCGTGCATATTGCAACGGGATTACTCATCGGAATTAATCCGTTTTTCATTCATCTTTTACAATATGTCCCAAATAGCAACTGTCTTTATTATATCATTTTTCAGTTTTTTGTCCATCCAAAAAATGGTTTCTTAGCATAATTCTCCTATTATGTTCTTATTTTTATACATTTTTTATAAAATGTATAAAAATTTTAGTATCAGAATTACAAAGAAAGATTTATCCTATAGGTCAATTTGGATGGTTCTTCCGGTTTCCCGGTATTTCCGACAGGCTACACCGGCAGCGCTGAACATGCGGCGCGACGCTCTTACAGAAGGAGTATCTGCATATTTGTCACTTTTATACACCACCGTTTTAATCCCGGCCTGAATAATGGCCTTGGCACATTCGTTGCAGGGAAACAGCGTCACGTAAAGCCTGCTTCCTTCCAGACTGCCTCCTCTGTAATTAAGAATGGCGTTCAGTTCACTGTGGGTCGTATAAAAGTACTTATTGTCATACGGCTCTCCCTCCCGGTCCCAGGGAAATTCATCGTCGGAACACCCTGTAGGAAAACCATTATATCCCATGGAAAGAATCTTATTGCTGTCGCTTACAATGCAGGCTCCCACCTGCGTATTGGGATCCTTGGAGCGCATGGCCGCCAGTGTGGCCACTCCCATAAAATATTCATCCCATGAAATGTAATCTGTACGCTTTGAAGATTGCTTTACGTCAGAAGCAGGTTTCATGTCCATGATTTTTCACCACTTTCACGATTAATCTTCGATTTTTGCGATTCTTCTGGCGTGTCTTTCATCTCCGGAAAATTCCGTATGAAGGAAAGTATCCACAATCTTTACTGCCAGACCGGGGCCCGTTACACGCGCACCCAGTGCCAGAATATTGGCATCATTATGTTCTCTTGTAGCCTCTGCACTGAAACAGTCGCCGCACAGTGCAGCACGGATTCCCTTCACTTTATTGGCAGCAATGGAGATGCCGATTCCTGTTCCGCACACCAGGATTCCTTTTTCACACTCACCGGATGCAACTGCATGAGCCACCGGTTTTGCAATATCAGGATAGTCGCAGGAAGTCCGGTCAAAGCAGCCGAAATCCTTATATTCGATGCCCTCTTTATCCAGATATGCCAGTATCTCCTCCTTCAGTTCAAATCCACCGTGATCACAGCCAAATGCTATCATTGTTCATTCCCCTTTCATCTTTCATCGATTTCCCATATGTTTTATGGATATTTTTAATCTCTTTCCGGGATTCCTCTCAGATTTTATTCAGATTTTTTATCGCTGTTTTTCGCTTTGATTTCTTCATACAGAAGTTTGTATTCCGAAATCTCCGATTCCTTCGCCGCCTCCCGGGCAGCTTCGCGGGCGGCGGTTTTTTCCACCACGCGCATATACTCCTCTTCCAGTTCCTTTTCGTGTTGCTGCCTCAGTTTCTCCGACACAGTGTCCACATCCTCACCCATGGTTCCCTGAACACTTTCTTCAAAAACCTGCTGAACGACCCGCTCTACCTCCGCCATGCTCAGCGGCTTCGGTTCCTTTGCCAGTTCCTCATCAATAGGTTCAAAAATACGCTGGGCAGCTGCTTTTACCAGAAGATCAAGATTCTCAAACGCGTCCTGGTAGTTGGACAGATCACCTGAAGGCGTCTCCGTATCCCCTTTATAACCCACGAACCCTCTCAGCGTTGACACATCGCATGCCGAATCCAGCATATTCAGTATCTTCTGTACCTGTGCCTCCCTGAGAGCCAGAACCAGAGTATCTTCCGTAATATCATCTATCGTCAGTTTCTCACTGTAATTTTTAGAGGCCCGGAGATGATTCTCCTGCAGCACCGCTGCAGCCTTGGGATTGACCGGTTCCGGAAACAGAACCACCAGTCCTCTGGAAATAATCTCCAGCGGCCGGTCTCCCGATATATTTTTAAAAATAGCTTCCGCCATAATACTTTCACAGGTGTTGTCTGCTCCTGCCAGAATAATCTTACGATAGCGTTTCACCACACACACCCCCTTTTCTGATTATTTATACGTACCGGAGCCTCCTATACCTGAATCTCTTTGTGGCCGGCGGCTTTCACAAGCCGGTTCATAACCGCAAAACCCAGCTCATCCGACGGAAACGCCTCCGAATAGATGACTTCCACGCCGGTTTCATCAAATTCACGCAGGATCTCATACAGATTATGAGCCACACTTTCCAGCCTGGCGCGGCTTCCCATGCTTTTTACGATTCCCTGATGATAACAGTTTTCAGTCTCGTCGGTGCAGATCACTCCCACCTTTTTTCCTTCCCGGAGAGAAACTTCCGTCAGCTCACATATCTTCGCAGTCACCGCTTCCATCCCGCCTTCCACCAGAGTCATCGGTGCCTTGGGAGCATAATGACGGTACTTCTGGCCCGGTGCCTTGGGACGGAAATATCTCCATTCCTTCGCATCCAGTGCCCGGTCTTTCCTGACTTCTCCCAGCAGTTCTGTGAGCATCTCATAAGTAATGAAACCCGGTCTGAGAATTACGGGAATATCTTCCGTCATGTCAACAATGGTGGACTCGATGCCGATCCTGCAGGGGCCTCCGTCAAGAATCATCTCGATCTTGCCGCTCATATCTTCCGCTGTCCGTTCTGCCGTAGTAGGACTGGGTCTGCCCGACAGATTGGCACTTGGCGCGGCGATCGGTACACCGGCCGCATCGATCAGACGCGCTGCCACCGGATGATCCGGCATCCGCACAGCGACTGTATCCAGTCCTCCCGTGGTTCCCCGGGGAACAATGTCCTTTTTTCGAAAAATCATGGTCAGCGGACCGGGCCAGTAATGTTTCATAAGAACCCGGGCTGCCTCCGGAATATACTCCGCAATCTCCTCCAGCTGCTGTTCCCGGGAAATGTGTGCAATCAACGGGTTATCCGAAGGCCTTCCCTTGGCTGCGTAAATTTTAGCTGACGCCTGCTCATCCAGCGCATTGGCCCCGAGACCGTACACTGTCTCTGTGGGAAACGCCACAAGGCCCCCTTCCCGAATGATCCGGGCAGCTTCCGCATAGGCAGCCTCCGTCTCTGATTCAACTAATAACTGAAGATTAATAATCTTTGTATCCATCTGACATTAATGTCCTTCTTTTCTTTGAAAAATAGATGTAACTGTTCAGAGCCAACCTCGAAAACACTTTGTGTTTCCCCGGTGTGGCGTATCCAGTATAATATCATTGCAATAACTTTGCAACCGCTATTCTGATAAACAAAATTTCTCATCTGTCCGACGCAGAGAAACTGTGCGAAGCCACCCTGCAGCGTTTCCTGTAAAATGAAATTCCATAGCAGATAATCTGCTCCATCCCGTCCTCCAGAAGACGGGCCGCATAGCTTTTCACTTTAATCTGCTCCAGAGCCGCCCTGCACCATCTTTCAAGCTTCCCATCTTCTGCATATTTCACCTCAATGATAATGCCTGTACCGTTCTGTGTTTCAATAAGAATATCGCTGAATCCTTCACCTGATTCCGCATTGGATTTCAGGAGCCAGTTCTCTTCATGCTGCAGAAGTCCCAGCAGCATGCCATGATAAAAATTTTCTTTCATATTGTTTCTCACGGAACTGTCGCGGATACTTATCGTATTCCAGAGATATTCATTCAGCATCTCTTCAATCAGATCCGCATCCGCATTCGGAAAAGCCGCACAGAATTTCCCGATCCGCCCCGTATCAGCCCCGGTACTTTCCTTAAACCATTCACGAATCTGCAGAATAAACAGTTCACGGATCTCGCGGTTGGGAATGGACAGCCTGTACCGCCTGTTCTCCTCCCGCCCCAGCTGTGTCAGATAACCTGTAGTAAACAGCACACTCCACAGATTATCAATCGTAGCATCCAGTTCATTGTACGTCAGTTCCATGTTGATGTCTTTTGTGATTGTTTCTCCCGCAATCAGCTGTTCGATTTCGTTCCGGGTCTGCTGACTGGCCTTTTCGATAAAACGGCGCACCATGACGTTGCCGCTGGTATTGGCCCAGTAATTCTCCGGAATCGCATTTTTATTTTTTAAAAGTGCCTGACAATATTTGATCACATCCCACGGACAGTAAATGGATGTATTGCCAAAACGGTATCCATCATACCACTGTTTTATCGTGTCAAACGCATATTCCAGTCCATAATAGGACAGCAGTTCCCTCACATCCTTATCGGTAAAGCCAAAATATTCATCAAAATATTCATCCGTAACCGACATAACATTCATATTATTCAAACCCGTAAAAATACTTTCTTTGCTGATACGCAGACAGCCTGTCAGAACCGCAAACTGAAGGTATTCATTGGTCTTCAGCGCATTGCCCAACAGATTTCTCATAAGAGACACCATCTCATCATAATACCCGGCCTGAAATGCCTTATCCAGAGGCACATCATATTCATCAATAAGAATAATAACCCTGCTGCCGTAATGCTTAAAAAGAAGCATTGAAAGATTCTTCAGACTGTCTGCAAGCAGTGCATCCGACATGGAAAAAATCTCCCCGTTACTATCTCCCATCTTCACCATCCGTGCATAGATTTCTTTCTCTCTGGCGGAAAGCCGGTCGCTGTCCATCAGAAACTCAAATCGGAGCAGTTCCCTCCCGATTATACTGCGCATAGCTGCTCCCGCCGCTTCATAAGTGTGGCCATCTACGCCTTTCAATGTCAGGGCGATAACCGGAAATTTCCCCATATAATTCCCGCACAGCTCCCTTTCCCCGGAAACCAGCAGACCGTCAAACAGACTTTTATCACAGCCGACTTCAAAAAAATGCTGCAGCATACTCATATTCAGTGACTTTCCAAATCGTCTCGGCCGTGTAAACAGATTCACCTTTCCCCAGTTATGAAGCAGATCAACAATCAGCCCTGTTTTATCTACATAATAAAAATCATCCGATGAAAACTCACTGAAATTCTCAATACCTACAGGCAGCTTCTTCATCACAGCTATTGTGTCTCCTCCTTCCTGACAATATAAAACCTGTTTTTATTATATCACATTTCAAACATGTGTGCAATCAAATCTTATCTAAAACCATTGCGGAAATATTTTCCTCATGTTAAAATAGCCATACTATACTTACTGGAGGAAACCATGCAAAAACTACCCACAAGAAAAAAACTCAATGATCTTATCATCAATATCGCACGATACACGGAGATCTTCATGTCCTGCATCATTACCTGCGTTATTATAATCATGATTTTCAATCTGATTATCCATCTGCCCGAGACATTGAGTACCACCATCGAAAACGATGCATTTAACCAGTTTCTTTCTTCTGCCCTGGGACTGGTTGTCGGTATCGAGTTCGTAAAAATGCTGTGTAATTACACATCCGAAACAGTCATTGAGGTGCTGATGATGGCAACCGCACGTCAGATGGTTGTAGAACATCTGAGCCCCATCAACACGCTGATCGGAACCATTGCCATCGCTGTCCTGTTTGCCATCCGCAAATTTCTGATCGTACCGGATGCAAAAAAAGGAAAAAAAAGGAAAGCGGAAGACGCGCAGAATACCGTACCGGAAAAACCGGTTCTTACTGTTACCAAAACAGAAAATCAGTAATCTGCTGATCTGCAGATCACAGCACCCCCGGCAGCGTATCAGAATTACTGCCGGGGGTGCCTCTTTTTCATATTCTTCTGGATATTTGGATAAATATTCTGCCTTTTCTTTTACCGTCTGTACAGCTCTGCCAGCTTTTTCAGATAAGCACTGTGCTCTTCTGTCAGCTGCCCGGGCTGGAGTCTCCATTTCCAGTTGTATCCAATGGTGGAGGGTTCATTGGTTCTGGCTTCATTGCCCAGTCCCAGTACATCCTGTGCCTGCAGGATCGCCACGCTGCTGACACTGCCGTAAGCCATGCGGATCACCCGGTCAAGGGCACATTTCTGATATTCATCCTCATCACGAATCGCCAGATAATCCATCAGATGTTCCTTTGTGTAGCCGCTTATATTCTGCAGATAACCGGCCAGGGTTTCATTATCGTGGGTCCCCGCGTAAACGATGCTGTTGGGCTCATAATTGTGGGGAAGGTAATCATTGTCGGCACCGGAATCAAAGCCGAATTCGATGACCTTCATACCGGGGAATCCCGCTTCTTTTTTCAGTGCGCGGACCTCATCGATGATCACGCCAAGATCCTCAGCGATAATCTTTGTCTCTCCCGCAGCTTCCATCACTGCGTCTGTCAGCTTTTTGCCGGGGCCCCAGTGGAACTCGCCTGTCATACCGTTTTCGGCACCTGCAGGGATGGCATAATAGCGCACGATACCGATAAAATGATCGATGCGGATGGCGTCATAAAGCTTCGCTGCCGTCTTCACCCGGGCACGCCACCAGGAAAAATCATCCTTTTCCATGGCATCCCAGTCGTACAGCGGATTGCCCCACAGCTGGCCGTCATCGGAAAATGCATCCGGCGGTACTCCGGCTACTTTTTCCGGATTGTGCGCCTCATCCAGCTGGAACTGTTCATAATAAACCCAGGTGTCGGCACTGTCCAGTGCCACATAGATGGGCATATCACCGATAATCTCGATTTCATTCTCGTTGGCATAGGCTCTCACCTTATCCCACTGCTCAAAAAACTTGAACTGCAGGAATTTCCAGAATTCGATATCATAAGACAGCTTTTCTCTGTATCTGGCAACGGCACGCTCCTCATGGAGCCGGATATCCTCTTCCCAGTCCAGCCAGCAGGCACCGCCGAAATAGCCCTTCACTGCCATAAACAGCGCGTAATCCTCCAGCCAGAAAGCATTATCCCGTTCAAAGGTTCTGTACGCTTCCGTCTGCCGGTGCTCGCTGTTGCCGAATGCAATACGCAGAACCTTAAACCGGTTTTCATATATATGAGCATAATCCACATAGCCCGGGTGACCGCCCCAGTCACGATCCTCGTAATTCTCCTTTTTCAGCAGGCCTTCTTCACGAAGAGTCTCCAGATCGATAAAATACGGATTTCCCGCAAAAGCCGAGAAATTCTGATAGGGGCTGTCGCCGATGCCGGTAGGTCCCGCCGGCAGTACCTGCCAGTATTTCTGTCCGCTTTCCTTCAGAAAATCGATAAATTCCATTGCTTCCTTACCCAGGGTGCCGATTCCGTTGGGTGTGGGAAGCGCGTATACGGGGAGCAGAATCCCCGCTCCTCTTTTTAGTGTTGTCTCCATGGCAGTCCATCCTTTATTCAATTTTTTAGTAATTACAGCTGATCTACTGATTTGCCCTCAGTTCCTCAATCTGCTGCAGAATCTCCCGCTGCTGCTCTCCCGACAGCAGTGTTTTATTATAGCGATAGTATCTGGGACATCCGTTGTCGCTGATAAAACGGATTGCATAGTAGCTCAGCGACAGTTCTGTGATAAATACCACCAGTTCCTGATCTTCGCCAAAAGCTTTTTCCACAAAATCAAAGGCATATTCCAAAGCCTGGGAAACCTGTTCGGTCTCCTCCTCCAGTCCTGCCGTTTCCCGGTTGAATCCGGCTTTGATCATGGCAAATGACTCTTCTGCCGTCTCACAGTCTGCTGTCATCAGCAGATGTTCCTCCCGCTCCAGTTCTGCCAGAACGCGGCGGCTGCAGCGCTCTTCCATGCGGTTGATGAGACCGGCTTCCTTTTTGTCCTCCAGCTTTTTGGTCAGCCGGTCAGACATCTGTGACAGCAGACCGATGGCCTCCCTGCGCCCCAGCAAAGCCCCGGGGGCAGAAGCCGCAAGGCTCTCCTGAGCCTGCCCCAGCTGTTCCCGGTAATCGATCATCACCTCATAAAGCTCTGATACATAGGAATCCCGCTCCATCACCCGGGTAAACATCTCATTCAACCGGCCGATCACCAGTCCCAGAACGCTGAGCCGCTCATCAAAAGGCGCCTGCCAGAGCTTTTCCAGCGCATTCTGAGACAGGATTCCTTCCAGAATATCCTCGACTTTATAATCATTTTTATATTTATTGTACAGATCGTAATAGGCGGCAAAATCCTTGGCAATCCTGGGATGCTGCAGATACTGAACGATCAGCTGCTCATCCACGGGAATGGACAGCTTTTCGTATGTATACAGAATCTGGGACAGGTCCTCCCATCCTCTCGCCGTTACAAACCGCCTGCCGTCCAGCGTCGTCTCAATATCGTAAAAATTTTCCCTCCTGATCTCCAGATAGGTCAGAATACTGTTGTGAATATTCTGTTCATAAGCATATTCCTTCCAGACACTGTAGTCCTCCGATACATCGATTTTTTTCACACGGTCCAGCGTCACCACATCGAAATCCCGTACCGATTTATTATATTCCGGCGGATTGCCCGCTGCCACAATCAGCCATCCCTGAGGAATCTTCTGATTGCCGAAGGTCTTGCACTGCAGAAACTGCAGCATGGTGGGGGCCAGTGTCTCCGACACGCAGTTGATCTCATCGATAAACAGAATCCCTTCTTTCAGCCCGGTCTGCTCCATGCGGTTGTATACGGAAGCGATGATCTCGCTCATGGTATATTCCGTAACGGAATACTCCCGGCCTTCCCAGGTTTTATGTTCGATAAAGGGAAGTCCCACCGCACTCTGCCTTGTATGATGGGTAATCGTATAGGAGACCAGACCGATTCCGCATTCTCTGGCCACCTGTTCCATAATCGCCGTCTTCCCGATACCGGGCGGGCCGATCAGAAGCACCGGTCTCTGTCTCACAGCAGGAATCACATACTGACCGTATTCATCCTTCATCAGATATGCCCGGATCGTATTACGGATCTCTTCTTTTGCGCGCTTAATATGCATTGCCGTCACCTCCGCCATCCTGATAAATGCCGCCGCAGGAAGCCGCAGACCGTCCTTTTTCCCTGCCGGCATCTTTTTCAAATTCCTCCGGTTCCACAACCAGCTTCAAAGCCCACATGGGAACCTTCACATCACTTTCGTCCGCTTCGCGCATAAATACAAATGCAGTATCATACCCCGGACTTCTCTTTGGATACGTTCCCTGACCATCTGTAAAATAAATAAGTCCCTTTAAATCTGCCAGTTCGCCCTTTTCCCGGAGTCCGGCCACGTATTCAAATACCGGCCGGAAATCGGTACCGCCTCCGCCCTGTATGGTGAGCCCCGCCACATACTGCTCCAGTTCATTCTCGTCGTGCACCACATCATCCTTCTGAATCCTGGCATCGCACTGAATCAGATGAATCTCCATCCGGCGGAAAAAATTCTCACTGTTTCGCAGAATGGCGCAGGTCTCCGACAGAAAGCTGCGCACCAGTTCTCCCTTGCATGACATGGATGTGTCAATGGCAATGACAAACTGTTCTATTTTTTTCACCTCTTTAAACTCCTGAGGCTCGATCAGCGGCATATTGCCGTAAAGCTCCAGTCCGTAGGTGTAAAATACATAATCAAATGAATCCGCGTCGATCTGCACTTCTTCTCTGAGTACAGCAAAACGCTTCAGAAATTCGCGGTACTGATACCGTTCTCTGTTTTCGGTTTTCACCGTTTCAAACAGATTGCCCGCATCTTTTCCCGCCTCCCGTCCGAAGGTTTCCATCTCCGTCTGGGTCTTGTTGCTGATATCCTCCCATTTATTCTGCTGCTGCTGCCGTTTTTTCCTATCCTTTTCCCGGTACCAGTAATTATGGTCGTCCACCAGAAACTCGCTCTCCAGTCTGGATAGCATGCGGTCTCCCGGCTCAAACCGGAGCAGATACTGATATGTCCGTTCCGCTGTAAATACCTTCTGCTTTTTATGAAGTTCTTCATAAATATACAAACGTCTGCCCGGCGTTCTCATCTTGACCGCCCGGATATTCAGATTGTCGATGATTGATTCCACCACAATATCACAGGCCAGATTCCAGTAACGTTTCTCCCGCCCGTTCCGCTTCCAGAGATGGCGGAAAATACAGTGCAGCACCATGTGCAGATACAAACGGTTCACGAGAAAACGATCCTTCTCATACAGGCCTGCAAGAAACAGCGGATGATAAAAAATCGTCTCCCCGTCGGTTCCCGCATATCCGTTGCCGTCATTGCGCTCATACCCAAAAGCAGAAAATGCCAGATCCATATACCGCATGGACAGATACAGTTCATTACGGGAAGCCAGCAGGATTTTCCTTCCCAGTTCTCCGGGATTCACTGCCATATCCGGCTCCTCCTATAATACATATTTTTTCCGTTTCCTGCCTCCTGCAAACCTGCGTCCCTGATAAGCCATCAGCAGACTGATAAATTCCGGTTTTTTCCCCCGAAGTGCCTGAGAAATCAGCTGTCCGGTCTGTTCTTCATCGTAAAGATCCAGTTCCAGCATCCGCTCCAGATCCTCCGGTGCATCCTGACTGATGCATTCCTTCAGGAATTCCGGTCCATGAGAAGAAATCCATCTCCGGTAAGCCTCTCTGCGCCCGTCCGAAAGTCTGTAGGGGCAGGAAAGACGACCCACCGCATGCCCCAGCACCGCCTGAGGCGTATCCTCTCTGGCAGAACGTTCAAACAACCGGTCATAGGCTTCGTAATCCACATCACCGCCCCGGAAGCACTGCCTGTAGGCCTGCCCCGAACCGTATATCACTTCTTCAAAAATACGTGCCGGATAATTCTCGATATAATCAAAATAAAATGCCGGAAACATGAGGCGTGAGCGGACGGGTTCTTCTCCTTCTGCTTCGTAAATAATGTCTGCACGTACATCCTGCATGACATCGGAAATCAGCAGACGTAGTGTGGAAGTGTGTCCGTGCCTGACAGACAGTTCAATTTCCGACAGACGATCACAGTTTTTAAAGGCACCATCTCCCACATGAGTCAGGCCATCATATGCTGTCAGTCTTTTCAGACCGGTACAATTGAAAAATACATGGTCCCCCAGAAACTGCAGTGACTCCGGCAGATGCGCCTCACAAAGCCCATCCATCCCCTGAAACGCATAATCGCCGATCTGCACAACCGGCAGACCGGCAATTCGCCCGGGAACGGTCAGTATGCGAAGAGAACAGGTACAGCCCCTAATCGCGGCACCGCCCTGTACCTCTTCCCATATGAATATCGATTCCTCCTCTGTCTGCATGCTACAGTACCAGCTTTGCTGCTCCGTACATACCGGCATCGTTGGACAGACTTGCAATGAAAATATCTGCTTTCTTGCTGCTGAGGGGGGTCAGCTCATTGTAACGGTCTTTCAGCATCTCTACCAGATAATCGCCTGCTTTGGACACGCCGCCGCCGATAACAAAAACTTCAGGATCCGCCACGTAGGTAACCCATGACATGGCCATGGCCAGATAATTCATACATCTCTTCACTGTCTTTACAGCCAGTACATCACCGTCTTTTGCCGCATCCAGCACATCCTTGCATGAAAAATCACGGCCGCACAGTACACAGCTGTCTTCCTCAGCCGCCAGAGTACGCTTCATTTCCTTAACAATACCGGTAGCGGAGGCATACTGCTCCAGACAACCGTGATTACCGCAATTGCAGCAATCCTTTTCATGGGGATTTACTGTCAGATGACCCACTTCGGCACCCATTCCCTTGCTGCCTGCCACAATGCTGCCGTCAATAATCAGACCGCCGCCAACACCGGTACCCAGAGTAAAGAACATCAGGGAGTCATGGCCTTTACCGGAACCCATCCACTGCTCACCAAGAGCAGCCACATTGGCATCATTGCCGGCCTTTACGGGAACACCACCCAGCAGACTGCTCAGTTCAGCCGCAGGATTGATATCCTTCCAGCCCAGATTCACGCAGACTTCCACATAGCCATTGCTCCGAACCGGTCCGGGGACACCGATTCCAACACCCACAAAATCCTCGTCAGCAATACCGGCCGCAGCCAGATGTTCCTTAGCAGAAGCAGCAATATCACCCAGGATATACTTTCCATTATCCTCTTTACGGGTAGGAATCTCCCATTTCTCAAAGATTGTGCCGTCTTCTCCCAGAATTCCCATCTTAACCGTCGTACCGCCAAGGTCAACGCCAACACACTTTTTCATATGTTACCTCCTTAATATAAAAAAGGACTGTCACAATAAAAGTCTCTCTTTTCTGCGACAGCCTGTAAAATCACCCGCAAACCGCTGCAGATATCATACCACAATCCACGGGGAATTGCCATAGTTTTTGCGGTTCAGGAAAAACACATATGCATTTAAACTGTATTACTTCAGATATTTTCTCAGAGTTTCTGCTTTGTCCGTTTTTTCCCAGCTGAGGTCCAGATCATTACGGCCGAAGTGTCCGTAAGCTGCTGTCTGTTTGTAGATGGGACGTCTCAGATCCAGCATTTTGATGATGCCTGCAGGGCGCAGATCAAAGTTTTCACGGATAATCTCCACCAGTCTTTCATTGCAGAGTCTGCCTGTTCCGTAGGTATCCACCATGATGGAGGTAGGTCTTGCTACACCGATGGCGTAGGATAACTGGATTTCGCATTTATCTGCCAGTCCTGCTGCTACGATATTTTTTGCTACGTAACGTGCTGCATAAGCTGCGGAACGGTCAACCTTTGTGCAGTCCTTGCCGGAGAATGCTCCGCCGCCGTGGCGCGCGTATCCGCCGTAGGTGTCAACAATAATCTTACGGCCCGTCAGACCGCTGTCGCCCTGAGGTCCGCCGATTACAAAACGACCTGTGGGATTGATAAAGAATTTTGTATTCTCATCCACCATATGAGCAGGCAGGACTTCATCAAATACATACTTTTTGATATCTGCATGAATCTGCTCCTGTGTAACCTGCTCGTCGTGCTGTGTGGACAGTACGACTGCATCGAGGCGGACCGGCTTGTCGTTTTCATCGTATTCCACGGTAACCTGAGTCTTTCCGTCGGGTCTCAGATAAGGCAGAGTACCGTTTTTGCGGACTTCTGTCAGGCGGCGCGCCAGCTTGTGAGCCAGAGCAATCGGATAAGGCATGTATTCTTCCGTTTCGTTGGTTGCAAAACCAAACATCATACCTTGATCGCCTGCGCCGATTGCTTCGATTTCTTCATCACTCATGGTATTTTCTTTTGCTTCCAGAGCTTTATCCACGCCCATGGCGATATCCGGTGACTGCTCATCCAGCGTGGTGATAACACCGCATGTACTTGCGTCAAAACCGTACTTTGCACGGGTATAACCGATTTCCGTAACGGTATCGCGAACAATCTTCGGAATATCCACATATGCTTTTGTTGTTACTTCTCCCATAACCATAACAAGACCGGTAGTGGTACATGTTTCACATGCCACACGGCTCATGGGGTCCTGTTCCAGCAGTGCGTCCAGAATCGCATCGGAAATCTGGTCGCACATTTTATCCGGATGTCCTTCTGTAACGGACTCGGATGTAAATAAACGTCTTTCCATTAAAATCCCTCTTTCTAAAATCTTTCTGAAAATAAATCCTGTGCTGCAAATTGACTGTGTTCAGGTACATACCTGTCCGGGCATATATCTGTTCAGTCATGCATTCGCAGTTCCTTCGGAAACTGCTCATTTGGCTGAACAGGTATAAAAAAACCATCGAAGGACTCGATGGTTCATGATCAAATCCCTCTTATTGTTCGATTTTACTCGCTCAGGCTGGCACCTTCCGGTATCCGGGGTTGCCGTGACTTCACAGATCCTTACATCTCCATCACTCTGAATAAGAGAAA
>JBJELO010000055.1:0-4070 GCA_051879195.1 Lachnospiraceae bacterium | reverse complement strand
GTCATATGCTCCAGAATCCGGTGGCGGATGGAACGGTTCTCCCAGAAAGGAATCATCTCCTTCTCCTGAAACTCGTATCCTTCCTCCGTAACCTTAAAATTGATCAATTCCCGGTCGTTCATCACATGCAGATCCTGCACCGTATGGCAGCACAGCTCCGGAAATGTGGGAGCCGCCTGCGGGCCGTCCCCCTTCTCTCCCACGATCAGCTCGCCCGGATTGATACACAATGTCTTATTGGCAAAATAATGCTTCAGGCACATGGCCCGCAGCTCGGGAACGGAAACCGTCCCTTCATATTCTTTATAAATCTCAGTAAAAAGACGGGCTCGCTCCATATCAATATGTGCCTGAGTCTCCACACTCTGCTTTCTCAGCCTGCGGACACGGTCATTCATACCGCGGCTATTCTGTAATTTCTCATCCTGTAATTTCTCATTCTGCAACTTCATATGTTCCATCAGTCTTCTCCATGCTTTTTATATGAATTTTTCACTTTTATCCGCTTCATCCGCCGATTTTCACATCGGGAAACCCCTGCGCCTTCAGGTAACCGGCAAACTGCTCCATCCGCTTCTTTGACGGTGTATAGAAAGCTTCCCCCTCATAGTTTTGCCCCATGCGCGCATATTTGCTGCTGCCGGTATTATGATAGGGAAGCAGATTGACCTGAGAACAGCAGATCTGCTTTTCCTTTAAAAAATGCGCTGCCCTTTCCATATGCTCCATGGTGTCATTCACGCCGCCGATGACCGGCATCCGGATCCAGATCTCAGCCGCCGGGCGACCGTTCTCATTTTCCGTCAATCTTTTCGACAGCTTTTCCAGATTATCAAAAATCAGCTTTCCGTCCGAACCTGTATATTTTCGTGCCTCTTCTTCCTCAAACAGTTTCACATCATACAAAAATGTGTCTGTCCAGGGAAGTATCCGCTCGATCCGCTCGAAGGGCACCGCCCCGCAGGTATCGATATTCAGCGATAATCCACGCCTTTTCAGCTCCCGGGCCAGGTTTTCCACATAATCCATGTCCTGTGCCAGCACTTCTCCACCGGAAAACGTCACGCCGCCGCCGGATTGTTCATAAAATGCCCGGTCTTTCTCCAGTTCCTTCACCAGCTCTTTCACCGTGTACTGCCTTCCCGACAGTTCTCTCGCATTGTTCACACAGTAATCGAGACAGGTTTCGCAGCCGATGCAAAAACCGGTACCGGTACAAAAGCCGGTGCCGTTATCAGGCTCCGCATACTGCGGACAGACCTGGCGGCAGGCACCGCAGTCCGTACAGACCTGCGGGTTCACCAGCACCTGGGGGCCAAAAGCCTGCGTCTCCGGATTATGACACCATGCACAGGACAACGGACATCCCTTAAAAAACACCGTTGTACGAATACCTCTGCCGTCATGAATCGAATATTTCTGTATATTTGTGATATATGGCAGCTTCATGAAAAAAAATTCTCCCGTAAATTCCGAATCCGAACAGTTACTGTTCGTGATTATTGTAGAAGCCACACAGAAAAAAGTCAATATTTCCTCAGAGAGTTTTGTGTGATATGATAAGAGAAAAGTTACTGTTCAGAGAGGGGGACACTTATGGCAAATCTGCATGATGTTTATCGTTTGGTTTGCTGCGGAATCATCAGCCGTTTCAAGGGTGGGAAGGTACCTTTGATGAGTGAAAATGATTTTTATGCGGCTGTACTTACAAATGAGTTGAAGATGAATTATCCCGGTGTTCTGAATCCGGGGCATCATACGTTCAAACAGAAGGATTTTGATACACTGGCGGAGAAAAGGGCGGGAAGTCAGATGCTTCTTCAGTCACTTCTGCTGTATTTTATCAGTCATCCTTCCGATATTGATGCCCTGTGCGGGAGCTGCCGCAGCTTTTACTCCACGCGGATTTCCATCATTCACCCTGAACATTTCCGGAAATCTGCCCATCAGTGGTTTCTGCAGCTGCATCTGAGTTCCAGGGAATCGTTATCCCAATATCTGAAAAATGCCCTGAAATTTGCAGAGCCCCTTCAGTCCTATGCCACATTGACAGCATGGATGCTGCTGGATGCGTTCTGCAGCGGTCCTGATGCGCTTTGTCTGCTGTATCAGAAATACTCTCATGCGGATAAAAATGTCCCGGTTCTTTCCGGTTGTTCCGGGATGATCTCCGGTCTCCGTGTCCTTTATGCACACGCTGTAAAAGCAATGGAACAATCAGAAGAAAACAATAAAAATGCCCTCTGTTTTATACTGGCGCGGGAATTTAACCGCATGCAGAATCTGTATCAGAAGAATCAGAAAACGTTTCCTGAAAAATACCGCCCTCTGATTCAGGAATCTCTGGATTATTTTGACCGTTATTTACTGGATCTGGAGAAAAAAAGCCCGATGCCTTATTATAATCTGGATCTGATGGAAAAAGATGTGAAAAAACTGGAAGAGCTTCTCGAAAGAGAAGCTCTGTGATGCCCCGCTCAGGCAGCCGCCCGACCGCGTCTGCCTTTTGCGGGAGAAGAAATCCGTGTGTTGTCCGCTTCGACAGAGAGAATCACAACGGTTCCTCTTCTTTTATTGATTTCCATATGATATCTCAGCCCGGTATGGCCGCTCAGGTGGTAAAACAGGGATTTTCTTCTGTGCTGTTCGTAGATCTTATTGATATCGGGTGAGTTCAGCCCCTGGCATGCGCTTCTGAAGATGTAATCCATCTCCGAAAACTGCTTGGAATCCAGGCGGTCCGCATTGCTGTTCCACCTTCTGCCTGTGCTGCTGTAAATCGGAATCCAGTAAATCATTATAACAGACCTCCTCTCAGATAATTCATGCATGCTGCTGCAAACTGAAGTGCCTTCGCGGCCTCCTCACCGGTGTAGTCAAATTCTTCCAGAAGTTTTAAAAACTCCCCGTCTTCCATGACAGAAGAACCGAAAAATCCACTGGTAATAAAACTTCTCATATCCGCTCTGCCCAGGCTGCCATTGTTTGTGTACTCGTTCATTGTCTGATTCATATAACCCTCTCCTTTGATCGTCTCAATCTGCATTTCCTTTGTTGTATATAGTGTATCAGTTCTATAAATTACGTACCACTTACCACTATTTTTATTGTTTTGTCCCCAAAAGGCGGGAAAAATGCTGATTTTCTCCGTTTTTTTGACCCACCATGTGGAAAAAAATCTCATTTTATGGTATTTTGTAACTGTTCAGAGCCAGGCAGATTTACAAAGAAGTGCAATCAGAAAGAGTATAATCAAAAGGAGAGGTGTCGGATATGGCATTTTGTGATCAGGGAAGCAGTGACAGGAAACAATATCTGAACTTAAGCATGGAAGCGTGGGAAATCATCAACTATGACCAGTGCCGTTTTGCTTCCACCGACAGCAAAAATCCCAAACTTGCGCTTTCTACTTTTTTGAATCAGATTTTTCATAACTATTATGAAGCTGCAGATGCCTCCATCGCCCTGCAGGCGGAGAATTATGCGCAAAAACTTCGGGAAATCCTGTCAGACGGGGAAGATCGTTCCGGCCTGCGCAAAAAGTCATCCACATCCCGCGGAAGAAAAACCGGCAGCGGCACAAGCGGTAAGAAGAGCATCGAAACTATGGAAAACGCAGAAAATACAGATAGAGCAGAAAATATAGACAGCTTAGAAAATACAAATAGCGTAGAAAATACAGACAGCATAGACAGAACGATTGAAAAGCTTACTGCGGCATATGTTGAAAAACTGCGAGAAAAAAGCACCTCCTATCCCAAAGGAAAAGGTGAAAAATTCCGCCTGAATCAGGAGAATTTCACTTATCTGACCGACGTGGATTCAGAATGTCAGGAAGAACTGTATTACTCCAGCATCGGCCAGTATCTGAAAGCCCTGTTTGAGGAATACGCCTCTCTCACCCACCTGCAGCGGGAAGCAGTCTATTATCGGACGATTCTGGAAAACATCCAGCAGGCCTTTGACAGCAATTCCGCCGTCAGGGTGACCCACGTACGCAACTATCAGTTTGAATTCCAGCCCTACAAAGTAGTCAGCGACCTGTCCTCCACCTATCACTATCTGATCGG
>JBJELO010000054.1:0-4086 GCA_051879195.1 Lachnospiraceae bacterium | reverse complement strand
GTAAATTTAAACCGTATTTTGAAATCGGATTTAAACATTTGATTTTATACATGATACATCTCTCTTTTCTATCAAATGATGAATACGTCAAATGAATTTGACGCCTTAATGTTTTGCTTCAAATTCAGCCATGAATTTAACCAGCGCTTCCACACCTTCGTAAGGCATTGCATTGTAGATGGATGCTCTCATACCGCCTACGCTTCTGTGGCCTTTCAGATTTTCAAAACCGGCTGCTTTTGCTTCTTTTACGAATAAAGCATCCAGTTCCTTGTCACCGGTGACAAAAGGTACGTTCATTAAGGAACGGTCTTCTTTTCTGACTGTGCCTTTGAACATCTGGCTCTGATCAAGATAATTGTACAGTAATGCCGCTTTCTTTTCATTTCTCTCTTTCATGGCAGTCAGGCCGCCGTTCTTCTTCAGCCATTTGAATACCTTGCCGCAGATATAGATACCGTAGCAGGGCGGTGTGTTGAACATGGAGCCGTTGTCTGCATGTGTCTTGTAGGTCAGCATGGTGGGGGTTCCGGGCAGAACATCTTCTGTAATCAGATCTTCACGAATAATTGCGATCACGACACCGGCAGGACCCACATTTTTCTGTACGCCGCCGTAGATCATGGCGTAATCTTCCACATTAACAGGTTCAGACAGGAAACAGGAGGATACGTCCGCAATCAGATCCCTGCCCTTTGTGTTGGGCAGTTTTTTATATTTGGTACCATAGATGGTATTGTTTTCGCAAATGTATACATAGTCCGCATCAGGACTGATGGGCAGATCGGAGCAGTCAGGAATATAGGAGAATGTCTTATCCTCACTGGATGCGATGGCATTCGCCTGACCGAATTTCTGAGCTTCTTTCCATGCTTTCTTAGCCCATGCGCCGGTAATGATATAGTCAGCAACACGGTTTTTCATGAAGTTCATGGGAATCATGGCGAACTGTGTTGATGCACCGCCCTGCAGGAACAGAACCTTGTAATTGGAAGGGATGCCCATCAGTTCACGAATGTCAGCTTCCGCTTCGTCGATAATATTCTGGAACATGGGGGATCTGTGGCTCATCTCCATAACGGACATGCCGCATCCACGATAATCCAGCATCTCTTCTGCTGCTTCTTTTAATACTTCTTCCGGTAATACAGCCGGACCTGCTGAAAAGTTATATACTCTTCCCATAGCTTGCGCCTCCTCAATTTGTACGGCCTGCATAACTGCATCCATGCAGGCCGCAGCATTTTTCCTTGTTGCACCCTTTTGTCCGGGTGTCTATACCCTTTAACGGGTATCTATTGCACACAGATTGACACACAGATTGCAATCTGAGATGAATAGCTGTTTCGTTTATTTACCGAATACGTTTTCCATGTCCTCCTCGGAGAATGCGTCCGCAATGTTGCCTCCGGGTGATACCATGGGGAATACTTTGTCATCCTGGTCAATATAACAGTCGATCACAATCGGTCCGTTATAGGCCAGGGCCTCTTTCAGAGCAGGCTCTACTTCTTCTTTCTTTGTGACACGGATACCTTTTACACCGAGTGCTTCCGCTACTTTTACGAAATCCACTGCATCATTCAGTACTGTATGTGAATATCTTTCGCCGTAGAACAGAGTCTGCCACTGTCTTACCATACCCAGTACATGGTTGTTGATACATACCTGGATAATGGGGATATTGTAGCGGGATGCCGTCGCCAGCTCATTCATGTTCATACGGAAGCAGCCGTCACCGGCAATATTGATAACCTGCTTTTCCGGTACGCCCACCTGCGCACCGATTGACGCACCAAGGCCATATCCCATCGTTCCAAGGCCTCCGGAGGTCAGGAAAGTTCTGGGGTATTTATACTTGATAAACTGAGCAGCCCACATCTGATGCTGACCCACATCTGTTGTAATAATTGCTTCTCCTCTTGTTAATTCGTTAATTTTCTCAATCACGTAAGGACCGGTAAGAACATCCTTGTTATAGGTCAGAGGATACTGCTCCTTCAGACGATTGATCTGACACATCCACGCATAATGATCTGCCTGTTCCATGCGGCTGTTCAGAATTTCCAGAACCTTTTTGACATCGCCGACAATGGAAACATCTACTTTTACGTTTTTATTCACTTCTGCAGGATCCACATCGATCTGCAGGATCTTCGCACCATCTGCAAATGTTTTCACATTGCCTGTTACACGATCCGAGAAACGACAGCCCACTGCCACCAGCAGATCGCACTTTGCAACACCAAAATCAGATGCTTTCGTACCGTGCATACCTACCGGACCGGTATAATTCAGACTGTCTCCGTCAAATGCACCTTTACCCATCAGAGTATCGCAGACAGGAGAATCCATCAGTGCCGCAAATTCAGCCAGTTCATCGGAAGCTTCGGAAATAACCGCACCGCCGCCGACCATGATAAAAGGCTTTTTGCATTCTTCGATCAGCTTCAGTGCTGCAGAAATATCTTCTTCCCGGATGCTGCGTGTCACACGGTAAACGGGCATGGGGTCTGCTGCCTCATACTCGGTTACCGCTGCGGTAACATCTTTGGGAATATCAATCAGAACCGGGCCGGGTCTTCCTGATTTTGCAATACGGAATGCATTACGGACAATATCTGCCAGATCTCTTACATCCTTAACAATATAGTTGTGTTTTGTGATGGGCATCGTAACGCCTAAAATATCAATCTCCTGGAAACTGTCCTTACCCAGAGCAGCCACACCTACATTACAGGTAATTGCCACAATGGGAACGGAATCCATATATGCGGTGGCAATACCGGTTACCAGATTGGTGGCGCCGGGACCTGATGTTGCCAGACATACTCCTACCTTTCCGGTTGCTCTTGCATACCCGTCTGCCGCATGGGAAGCTCCCTGCTCATGGGAAGTAAGGATATGACGGATCTCAGGATGTTTATACAGTGCATCGTATACATTCAGAATCGCACCGCCCGGATAACCGAACACGGTATCCACACCCTGTTCTTTTAAACACTCAATTAAAATTTCTGAACCATTTAACTGCATCGGTTTACTCTCCAAATCTATCTATATCTTTCATATTAAGTGATGAAGGCATCAGATGAATCCGACACCATGATCTGCTGTTATTCTGATTTCAGAACAGCACCGTGACAGCTGTCTGTAACCAGTTTTGCGTAGCGTGCCAGATAACCGGTCTTTACTCTGGGTTCTCTGGGCTGCCATCTTGCCTTTCTTGCTGCCAGTTCCTCATCGGACAGACGTACATTCAAAGTGTTGGCAGGGATATTGATCTCGATCATATCGCCTTCCTCGATCAGGGCAATGGGACCGCCCACTGCTGCTTCGGGGCATACATGGCCGATAGAAGCACCGCGGGAAGCACCGCTGAATCGACCGTCTGTAATCAGGGCAACGCTGGAACCAAGACCCATACCTGCGATAGCAGAAGTAGGATTCAGCATCTCACGCATACCGGGGCCTCCTTTGGGACCTTCATAGCGGATCACAACTACATCACCTTCCACGATCTTGCCGCCCTTGATGGCTGCAATTGCGTCTTCCTCACAGTCAAATACACGGGCGGGACCGGAATGAACCATCATCTCCGGAACCACTGCAGAACGTTTTACCACACTGCCGTCAGGTGCGATGTTGCCTTTTAATACGGCAATACCGCCTGTTACACTGTAAGGATTGTCGATGGGACGAATCGTCTCAGGATCGCGGTTTACAACATTTTCCAGGTTCTCACCTACTGTTTTGCCGGTTGCCGTGATCAGATCCGTCTTCAGCAGACCCTTTTTCGTCAGTTCTTTCATAACGGCATAAACACCGCCGGCTTCATTGAGATCTTCCATATAGGTGTATCCTGCCGGTGCCAGGTGGCACAGATTGGGAGTTCTTGCACTGATTTCATTGGCAACATCCATATCAATCTCCACACCTGCTTCATGAGCAATAGCAGGCAGATGCAGCATTGTATTGGTAGAGCAGCCAAGAGCCATATCTACTGTCAGAGCGTTCATAAACGCGTCTTCTGTCATAATATCTCTGGGACGGATATTTCTTCTGTACAGTTCCATAACCTGCATG
>JBJELO010000053.1:0-4110 GCA_051879195.1 Lachnospiraceae bacterium | reverse complement strand
TCTACTGTGAGACGGATCTGGATATTATTGAGGAAAAACTGAATATATGGAAGCCTGAGGTGGTCGTGATCGATTCCATCCAGACTATGTACCGGGAAGAGGTGGCGGCAGTACCCGGCAGTGTCAGTCAGGTCAGAGAGTCCACGTCAGTTCTGCTGCGGCTGGCAAAAGGACTGGGAATTGCCATTTTCATTGTGGGACATGTGACAAAGGAAGGAACGGTGGCCGGCCCCAGGATTCTGGAACATATGGTGGACACGGTGCTTTACTTTGAAGGTGACCGTATGGCTGTTTACCGCATCCTGCGGGCAGTGAAAAACAGGTTCGGATCCACCAATGAAATCGGTGTATTTGAGATGGGGGAAAAGGGTCTGATGGAGGTTCCCAATCCGTCGGAATACATGCTCAACGGGCGTCCCGAGGGAGCAAGCGGTTCCGTGGTGACCTGCACCATGGAGGGAACACGGCCCATTCTGTCGGAAGTTCAGGCACTGGTCTGCCGCACCAGTTTCGGCATGCCCAGACGAACTGCGGCAGGCACTGATTTTAACCGGGTCAATCTGCTGATGGCTGTACTGGAAAAACGGCTGGGGCTGGCACTGGGCCAGTGCGATGCCTACATTAATATTGCAGGCGGTGTGCGGATTTCGGAGCCTTCTATCGATCTGGCCATCGTCATGGCGATTCTGTCCAGCTATCAGGATAAAATTATTGACCCGCATACCATGGTTTTCGGGGAAGTGGGACTGGCCGGAGAAGTCCGGGCGGTCAGCATGGTGCAGCAGCGGGTGGACGAAGCGGTTAAACTGGGATTTACCACCTGTATTCTGCCCAGAGTCAATCTGGCCAGACTGAAAAAGCCGGAAGGAATCCGTCTGGTGGGAATCGCCGGAGTAGGTGAACTGCTGGGGAACCGCAGGCAGCGGGATAACTGAACGATTCGTTCAATGAAGGCATTGAAAGAGAATTTTTTTTCATACGATGAGTAGGAAGATTTTGTCAGGAAAAAAGTGTACAATATTTTTGAAGGTATTGTTCGTGACAAAACGGATTGACAGATTGAGTGAAATCCGTTAAAGAATCTGAAAATCAAAGGAGAGCAAAAGTATGAGTAAAATTCCCTTTAATGAAAATGAAATGGAAATCAAAGGATATGTGCCTGTCCGCAACCGCCCGGATCTGCCCGGAAGACCGGTTCTGAACTTCCCTGTTTCAGGAAAAGAAGCATTCAAAGCCGTATACAGGAAAGAAAGTATCTGGCTTCCCTACGGTGTGGAAAACGGCATCTTCTGTCCGTCGGTTATTCCGGACAACATTGCCCGCGGCTTCATCTTTGATGCAACCATGCAGAATTATACCATGGATATGTACGGCGGCAAGGATATGTTCGGTGTGGAATGGGTTTATGTACCTGTAGCAGGCGGTTCCATGGAAAAACCCGGCAATCCTCATCTGCTGGGAGAAGATGTTTTTGACTGGAAGGAAAAACTGACTTTCCCCGACCTGGATTCATGGGACTGGGACGAAAGTGCACGGGTGAACCGGGAATGGCTTGACAACGGCAAGGCCAATTTGTGCTGGATTCTGAACGGTATGGGATTTGAACGGCTGATTTCTTTCATGGGCTTTGAAAATGCTGCAGTTGCCATGCTGGATGAAGAGCAGGAAGATGATCTGAAGGAACTGTTCCAGGCTCTTACAGATCTGCACTGCAAACTGATCGATAAATGTGTGGAAGCTTACGGAGACGGTCTTGCAGGCTTTACGGTACATGATGACTGGGGTTCCCAGAGAGCACCTTTCTTCTCGGAAGACTGTGCGGAAACTTTCCTGGTACCCGGTATGAAACAGCTGACTGATCATATCAAATCAAAAGGTATGATTGCAGATCTCCACAGCTGCGGTCATATTGAAGACCGTATCACCAGTATTATCAACGGCGGATGGCAGTCATGGACTCCCATGCCTATGAATGATACCAAAAAGCTGTACGAAGAATACGGCGATCAGATCATCATCGGTGTCATGGACGAAAAGGATCCTTCCAAAACACCTGAACAGCAGGCACAGGAATTCGTGGACAGATATTATTCTCCTGACAAGCCCTGCGTTTTAAGCAGCTACGCCGCAGATGTTCTTTCTGAAGCATACTGCAAAGCTGTCTACAAAGCTAGCCGCGTGAAATAATACGGCATTCTTCAGGCATCATATTACTGTAATTCCGCCTCAGAATTTCCCTGTCCCGGGTGAATCCGGATTGCAGGATCAATTATGCAGGACAGGTAATACAGAATTATACAAAGGTACGGTAAATATGCCGTACCTTTGTTGACGTGATGAATATTGTCATATAAAATCAATGTAAATAAGGTGATACCGGCACAGGGAACGGTTTCCCTGCAGTCCGGAGGGCAGTTCGGAGGAACAGTTATGGGAAGAATGGAACAGTTGTTTTAGAGAGGTTAACAGGGGATGAAGATAAATCTTTGGATGATTGCCAATCGTCTGAATGAACTGGATATAGAGGTTAACATCAGAAAAAGTGCGGGATTGAAGCTCAGAAGTGCACGCCTTGCCTATGCGACCAATTGCGCCTATGTTTATCAGGACGGAGCAGATGTGATCTGTGCAGATGAGGCTGACTATATCCGGATCCGGAATATCGAGAAGAATGTGGCATTTGAGATGATTCAGGGTGTTTTTGATTATTACGATTACTGGAGCGAAGAGCTGGAAATGGCAATTTACAATGAAGATAAAAACATTCTGATAGAGGTTCTGTGGAAGGTTTTTGACAAGCCCATTGTTCTTTTTGATGCCAACCAGAACGTGGCAGCCATGACCAGACAGTATGAGTGCGGAGAAGTGGATGAGGAATGGGATTATCTGCTGAACTACGGATGCAGTTCGTTTGACGGGATGAAGAAAATCAGAGGAATGGAGAACTCCCTTCTCAGACAGGGCGGCGGTCCCCGGATAGTCAGCATACAGAAGGATAACAGACTTACTACGTATCTGTCTTCTGCTATTATGTATAAAGATATCCGCTACGGGCAGATTGTCATCCTTGAAAAGGGCAGGGAAATCAACTGCGGAGATGTGGAACTGCTGAAATATGTGGTTCGACACATGGAGAAAAACATTAAGGAGACTACATTTAAAAGTCCCATGGGCCTGAAGTCGGCAGAATTTATAGACCTGATTCTCGGCAGGCCGGTTAATCTGGAAAATATGAATCACCAGCTGATGCGGTTCGACTGGAAACGGGACGATCCATATCGTGTGCTGCTGCTTTTTGCAGAGCAGGGAGGCCCTGACCGGGAAAATCAGCTTCAGATCATGTATTATTCTGTCCGGTCCGTTTTCCGGCATACGGGGTGTTTTACTTATGATAATATGGTCGTTCTGATTCTCAATGACAGGATACAGGAAAAAACATGGCTGAAAGGGAATATGGACATGATTCTGAAGCAGAATCACGGAACGGTGTCTGAAGGATACAGCATCAGCGGTATCGAAAATATCCGTTTCTCCTATCAGCAGGCACTTTTTGCCTTCCGGAACGGAAATTGTGGGAATTCCGAATCGGACGGGTACAGTTATTTCAGTTGTGCCATGGATGATCTGGTACAAAGTATGTGGGCGGAAAAAACAGAGATTCCTTCGCTGCTGTATTCCTGCCACCCTGATGTACTGATGCTCTGGAAACTGGATCTGGAAACAGAGGGAAATTATATTGAGACGCTGACCGCTTTTCTGGAAAATGAACGGTCTCTCGTCGGAACAGCCAATGCACTGCACATTCACAGGAGTACGTTGATCTACCGTACCAAAAAACTGGAAAAACTGATGGCAAGCAGCCTGGATGATGCCTACAACAGGGAATACATCATTTTGTCGGTGCGTATTCTGAAATATTTTGAGCGGGAAATACCGGATCTCGGTGCAGTGTGCATTTAAACCGGTAACCTGCTTGCATTTCCATAATGTATATGTTATACTTCCTGTGAATGAAGAGAACTTATCATTTTCATTGAAAAAGATAGAAGCTGTCATTTACGGTTTCTGAGGTGTCAGAGAAAGCTGACGCAAATATTTGCCCACCAAGAG
>JBJELO010000052.1:0-4154 GCA_051879195.1 Lachnospiraceae bacterium | reverse complement strand
CCATTCTTTATACAGCCCGCTGTATGGAATTTATGACAGAAGAAGGACAGAAGAAGGCTGCAGAAATCTGTCATAAACATGGCATCGAGGGTCTGGTTGTCATCGGCGGTGACGGTTCCTTCCGTGGGGCACAGAAGCTGGCCAATCTGGGTATCAACACAGTTGGCATCCCCGGAACCATCGATCTGGATATTTCATGTACAGAATACACAATCGGTTTCGATACTGCTGTCAATACTGCCATGGAAGCCATCGACAAGGTTCGTGATACTTCATCTTCCCATGAAAGATGTTCCATTATTGAAGTTATGGGCCGCGGTGCAGGCTACATCGCACTCTGGTCCGCAATCGCTTCCGGTGCAGAAGCGGTACTGCTTCCCGAGCGTTACGATTACAATGAGCAGGCAATCATTGACAGCCTGATTGAAAAGCACAGAAGCGGCAAGACACATCACATCATCATCAATGCAGAAGGTATCGGTCATTCAACCAGTATGGCTAAGCGTATTGAGCAGGCAACCGGTATCGAAACAAGAGCAACGATCCTCGGTCACATGCAGCGTGGCGGTTCACCTTCCTGCAAGGATCGTGTTTATGCATCCATCATGGGATCCAAAGCGGTTTCTCTGCTGGCAGAAGGCAAGAGCAAACGCATTGTAGCTTATAAAAACGGTGATTATGTAGATTTTGATATTGATGAAGCACTGGCAATGACAAAGGATATCCCTGAAGAACAGTATCAGATTTTCCTGAGTCTGGTTCGTTAGTACGAAACTGTCGGGAAAGAATATCTTCGGATTGCAGTATCATATGGCGGGGAGCTGACGCATCAGCCGGAGGGCAGATGCGGCGGCTCCCTGTTTGTTTCTTTTTTGCACAGAGCGGGCAGTTTTGTATTTCATTAACAGTTCGCAGGAGGTGAAGTTCAGAATTAATTCGCAGACATTCGCAATTTTCTAACAAATTAATTGCATTTTTCGGTATCTGTTATTATAATGGGAAGCAAACGCGCACAAAGGGCAAGATGAACAGCTGTTTATCATATTGGGATATAGAGGTGAGAAGATGACATTAGAAGAGGAAATTCGCGAAAAACTGAAGACAGAAAAACCGGATCCGGAAAGTCCGGATGCTTTGTATCTGAAACTTGTTGAAACAATCCGACAGTATCATCCATCCGATGATATTTCTCTGATCGAGAGGGCCTACCGGCTGGCGGATGAGGCGCATGGCGGGATCAGGCGCAAATCGGGAGAACCCTATATTATTCATCCTCTGCATGTGGGAATTATTCTGGCGGAACTGGAGCTGGATAAGGAAAGTATTGCAGCGGGTCTGCTTCACGATGTGGTTGAGGACACAAAGTACAGCTACGAAGATATTGAGAAGATGTTTGGTACGGAGATTGCAGATCTGGTGAACGGTGTAACCAAGCTGACCAATCTGCCCAATTATACTCTGGCCAATAAGGAAGAGGTACAGGCGGAGAATCTTCGCAAGATGTTTCTTGCCATGGCAAAGGATATCCGGGTCATTCTGATCAAGCTGGCCGACCGCCTTCATAATATGCGGACGCTGCAGTATATGAAGCCGGAAAAACAGCTGGAAAAGTCAAGGGAGACGATGGATATCTACTCACCTCTGGCTCAGCGTCTCGGTATTTCCAGGGTGAAGATCGAGCTGGACGATATCGCTCTCAGCTATCTGGAACCGGATGCCTACGCACAGCTGAAACAGAGCATCGAGGCGAGCACACCGGAGCGGGAGCGATTTGTGCAGAAAATTGTATCCGATGTGAAAGAGCAGGTCCGTAAGGAGGCCAATATTGATGCGCAGGTTTACGGTCGTGTCAAACATCTGTTCAGTATTTACAAGAAGATGAAGACCCAGAACAAAAGACTGGATCAGGTCTATGATATTTTTGCCATCCGTGTGATTGTAAAAAGTATTAAGGACTGTTATGCGGTACTGGGTGTTGTTCATGAGATGTATACCCCGGTTCCCGGCCGTTTTAAAGACTATATTGCCATGCCCAAGCCGAACAATTATCAGTCTCTTCATACAACGGTTGTAAGTAAGGACGGCAAGCTGTTTGAGGTACAGATCCGCACTGAAGATATGCATCGTATTGCCGAGTACGGTATTGCTGCTCACTGGAAATACAAGGAGGGCAAGGCCGGTGAGAATATCGGTCAGGCAGAGATCGATAAGATGACATGGCTTCGTGAGCTGCTGGAGCTGCAGAAAGACAGTGAGAACAATTCGGAATTTGTAACCGAGGTCAAGAGCGAGCTGGATCTGTTTGCGGACAGCGTGTTCTGCTTTACTCCTCAGGGCAAGGTAATCAGTATGCCCAAGGGATCAACCACCATTGATTTCGCCTACCGTATTCACACTGCAGTAGGCAACAAGATGGTGGGAGCCATTGTCAACGGCAAGGTACAGCCCATCAGCTACGAGATTCAGAACGGTGACCGTATCCAGATTCAGACTTCCATGAACAGTTCAGGTCCCAGCCGTGACTGGCTGAAGCTGTGCAAGAGTTCTCAGGCAAGAACGAAGATCAGACAGTGGTTCAAAGCACAGAATCGCCCGGAGAATATTGAGCAGGGCCGTGCCATGCTGGAAAAATACTGCAAGGCGAAGAATGTGAACCTGCAGGACATCAATACGCCTGCGGCTCAGGAAAAGGTCATGCACAAATATGGCTTTAACGACTGGGAGTCGGTTCTGGCAGCTGTGGGACACGGCGGTCTGAAAGAAGGTCAGGTCATCAACAAGATGCGTGAGCTTTCTCTGGAGAAGAAATCCCAGCTGACCGATGAGGAGGCACTGGAGAAATTCAGACAGGATGCTGATAAAAATGCCCGTCAGAACAAGGAGAAGGAAAAAGTACAAGGGGTACGTTCCGGCCAGTTTGTGATCAGAAGTTATCTGGGCAATAAAAACAGCGGTGAAGAGAAGAGCGACATGGTTTGTGTCTGTGCACATTGCTGCAATCCGCTGCCCGGTGATGAGATCATCGGCTATGTAACCCGTAACCGGGGCATTAAGGTACACCGCACCGACTGTAAGAACTTTCTCTCATTTTCTGAGGCGGAAAAAGCCCGCAGCATCGAGGTGGAATGGGCCGACAAGGTTGATAACGGCGATAAAAACAATGCCTACGGAGTCGAACTGGCTATATACGCATATGACCGCCCGGGCATTATTGCAGCCGTATCACAGATACTGGCTGAGAATAACTACAATATTGAGGATTTCCACACGTATAAGAGTCATCGTGGAATAGCCACGCTGATTGTCCGGATTACGGTGGAAAGCGTGGATTCTCTTAATTATATTATGAAAAAACTGCGCCAGCTGGACAGCGTCTATGATGTGAAACGAAGCAACGGCTGATTTTATGGGGACCGACCATGAGATGATCAGATCTTTTTGATAAACTGTGCTGCCGGTTCCGGCAGCGGAATGGAGATTTTTATGAGCGATTACAGAATGTGCAGCATGCAGCTGGGGATGGTTCAGACCAATTGCTATCTGGTCTGGAATGATGATACAAGAGAGGCATTTGTGGTGGATCCGGCGGACCGGGCTGATATCATAGCCATGAAGATTCGCCAGAATCATTTGGTATTAAAAGCCATTTTACTGACCCATGGTCATTTTGACCATATGATGGGCACACCGGAGCTGAAAAGGATGTTCGATGTACCGCTGTATGCGGGAGAAGCGGAGCGTCTTCTTCTTCTCGATGCGGATGCCAACCTTTCAAGGAGCTGGGGCGGTCAGGCAGTGGAACTGGAAGCAGACTATTACCTGACAGACGGGCAGGTGATTCAGGTCGCCGGTTTCGATATTACTGTTATTGCCACGCCGGGTCATACGGCGGGGGGCGTCTGTTATTATCTGAAGGAAGAAGGACAGTTGTTTGCAGGTGATACGCTGTTTCGCCGTTCCTATGGCAGAACTGATCTGGAAACGGGCAATACGGCAGCACTCCTGAAGTCTATTCGGGAAAAGGTACTGGTACTGCCGCCGGAAACCTATGTCTATCCGGGTCATGATGCTGCCACCAGCATCGAATTTGAGCGCCGGCACAATCCCGCTGCCGGAGGATTGAAATTTTAACTATGAAACTGATATTCAATGAA
>JBJELO010000051.1:0-18517 GCA_051879195.1 Lachnospiraceae bacterium | reverse complement strand
TCAACATGAAGGTGGACACTGCCGCCATTGAGCAGGAGATTGCCAATTACGAAAAACAGCTCCGGCAGAGCTATTCTGTGAAATCAAAGCTGATGGAAGAAATTGATTCCCTTGAACCGGACGATAAACACTATTACAAACGCAAGGCTGACCTTGATGATCGGCTTTACAAGATGTATGATAAAATCGAGGATACGGAAAATCTTATGATCGCCGCCAGAGCGAAGAAAATGGCAATCGAAGCGGAAAAGCTCACAGGAGACAATATTTACAAGGTGCTGATTTACTTTGATAAGCTGTACGCTGTCATGAGTGAGCAGGAAAAGCGGCAGATTATGGAAGCGTTGATTTCCGAAATTCAGATATACGAGGAGCGCCAGCCCAACGGGCAGTGGCTGAAATCCATCAAGTTCAGGCTGCCTATCATCGAGGAAGATATGAGCCTGAATTTGGACAATGATAAACAAGTCGAGACGGTAGTACTGCTTTCCAAAGCCAGATGGACATATCAACGTAAAAGCTAAGTCTGGGCGAGGGGGAGGAAAAAGTTCCGCTTGATAATATTGCAAAAAGAGTGGAAAGCTACAAGCTCAAAGAGCGAGTGACCTACAAAATGATAAAGGAGTATATAGAAGCTAATACGGCTTCAAAGTACATACCACATATATTGCAGAGGTAAAAAGAGATTTAAGATTGCCGATGTATGATGCTCCTAATGCCGTAGAGGAATTGAAACAGCCGAGGAAGCATCCGACCGTAGAGAAAGTGGAAGCCATAAAGGATGCGTTGAAGCATTTTGAGGTAATTTAATAATGATGAGCGTATCATAAAAACAGTGGTACGCTTATTTTTTTACATATTTGTCTTTTCGCTGACCAATATTTTATCTGGTTAAAAAAGCGGAGGGCAGATTTTATACTAAACTGCCTGATTGATAGAATTAAAAGTGTTCACTTTGCTATTATTGACTTAAAGAGAAAAATTTGGCCTGGGTTATTTTCAGTCTCCTGAATGGCAAACCATGGCTGAAAACTATACACATAAAAAATGTCTTTTCTGAGGAGAAACTGCAACGAGATTGATTCAGTTATTGCAAATTTTGCAACAACTGTTTCCGACGGTAAAATATATCAGGTCGATTACTATAATCTGGATGTAATTCTTTCTGTTGGATATACTATCTGGATTCTTTCGCAGAAGACCGGGCAACCGTCTTGAAGATACTCGCAGAAGTAACGAATTTCGTCACAGTTGATTCCGGTGCACAGAAAGGATGGTGGTTTTTCGTGATTAAGCAAAAAAGAAAAATCTCCCAGGCCAAAATACAACATGGGGCAAAACTCGTGGTTTATGATAAAACTCGCCTGGACTTCGGGAGAGAAAAAGGTCCTCGTCCTCAGCCTGCTTTCCGCACTTACAGCTGTCGCGCTGAACCTTATCAATCTGTACGTTTCACCGACGATATTGTCTGTGGTGGAAAGACGTGCGACTGTTTCGGAACTGATTTGGACAATAGCTGCGTTCGTCCTTGCTTTGATGTTTGTATCGGCGGCTTCGGCGTATGCGAATACAAATTCGAAAAGCTGAAAGTAAAATCGCAGGAAGCTATTAACTCCAACCGAGCTGCAGCGGAAGCTGTATGGACTACGCTGACAGAACTTACTCAAAACATCCTCGGCTTTGTGATCTATGTTGTTCTTCTGTCTTCGGTTCAGCCGCTTTTGATATTGGTTATCCTTATCACGACGGTTATCAGCTTCTTTGCAGAAAACTATGTTAATGAATGGGGCTACCGTCACCGTGAAGAAGAAGCTGAATACGAAAATCAGATGTTATATCTGGACCGTTGTGCCAGCGATCTGACTGCAGCCAAGGATATCCGCATTTTCGGTCTGCGTCCGTGGCTCGAAGAATTGTACAGTAAAGCGATGGGAACATATACTGCATTCCAGAAGAAGGCGCAGGGTATTTACATTTGGGCGAAGATAGCCGATCCCGTACTCACATTTCTTCGCAATTCCTTACAAATTTGCCATCGCCAGAGCTCTCTATAAAGACGCTCCATTTATCATCCTCGACGAGCCTACGGCAGCTCTTGCCCCCATTGCCGAAGCGGAAATATACAGTAAGTTCAACGACATCGCAGGTGACAGATGAAAGCGGAAAATATTACGAGCTGTGGCACGCACAGGCGCAGTATTATACAGCGTAAAAAGAATCGAAAAAGATTCTGATTCAGCGCAGGGAATTGTTGCGGGCAGGATTGCTGCGTGATATGATTAACGTGAGAATAGATTCTGCGTGTTTGAAATGGGGGAGAGAACAAAATGTTATTTATTTTATATGGCGGTCACACCGGTATGGGGTATAAAAGCAGAGAATTCTTTAGAAAAAACGGTGTGCAGACTATATCCAAGTATCATTATGTTGAATCGGCCCCGAAGCTTACAACTTTTTATGAGCCAAGGAATTATGTGGATGAGATCACATTTTTAAAAAATACAGATACCATTTACAGATATTCTGTAGGTAATATTCAATCCGGTTTCAATCAGTCGCAGATCATAGAAGCTGTCAGCAGTGACAGGGATTATCTGCTGACTCTGTCTACTGACCGTATTGACATTATCAAAAATCTTAAGGATGCATACGGATGTCAGGTTCAGGTAATTTATGTGTATACAGATGATGCTGCCTTAAGGTCAGTTATTGATGGATTGGATGTTTCTGCAGATGAAGCTGAGCTGCGATACCGGATTGGGAGAACATTAAAAGAATGTTATAATCAGAATCCTTCTTTATTTGATTATGTGGTTATATATGGCGGAGAAAATTCACTATTTGATTGTGACAATCTGGTTAATCAATGCAAACAGATTTACATTAAATCGAATTCTCAGAAAAATGACAGTCAGTACGAGCTGCTGAGACATATAAAAGATATTAAAGCAGCTGTATCTGATATGCAGAATACTTTAAACCGGCTCGTCTGTTTTGCAGAGAATGATCTGCAAACCTGGCTTCGCCGTGAAAAACAAAAGCTTGAATCTGACAGCGAGCAGACTACAGCTGCCTTTATTGCAAAATCCGATCAGTACATAAATTCCCAGGTACGTGGTGCGGACTGTCTGGTCCAGGAAGAAACTGCAAATTTACAATGTGTTTTTGGAGCACTCTGGGATAAATTTCTGCCGGCTACGCAGACATCTCTTATTTCTGCAGGAGTACTCTGGAAATTGTGTGCAGATATTAACAAAAAAGGCTTTGACTTCAGTGGTATCATTATTGCGGCAACATCTGCACTGGAATCAGAATTGAAAAGAGTATTTTATACGGGTTTCCAGGAATTTATGGTGGATCGGTACGGGAATCCGGAAACAATGGCAGCGCAGGAGATATATGCTGTCTGGCCGGAAAGGCTTCTGTTTAAAACAAAAAAAGAGTATGCCGGGGAAGCTGCACAAGGTGCATGTCCCGCAGTGAAATTGGGGAACAGTTTTACAATGGGAACTTTGCCTTTTATGTTTTATGACAGAAATAAAGCAAAGAGAATGCTGCTTCAGCTGAGATTGAAGGAGTATCTCCGGACTATCGTCTGTGATGACTATTATCTGAAACCGCTGAAAGCGTTTAATAACTATTCCGATCCTGACAATTTTGTCCGCCGGTGTGAGCAGGTCCGTGGGAATTATCGCAATCCGGCAGCGCATACTGCTGTGATTGATCGTGGAAAAGCGGTCGAATGTTATTCTCAGGTAATAGGTAAGGTCGATAGTTTCAGGCACCTGGTTGAGGTTCAGGGGTTACTGATGATGCTTTATAGTTACCTTAAATAGGGAGGAGATTATATATGGCAGTATTCGATGATAATGAAATTGACAGAATGAACGGAGAAGAACTGGTTTCACTGGATCAGATCAATGCCGGAAAATATGAAAAAAGGTTTATTATGACCATAGGTGAGTTTTCTGCGATAACCGGAATCCGTGCAGTCATACCCCGCGAAGGGTATGTCATTTGAAATACGGCAAAAGTTATTGTAATAATAAAGAAACTATAGTAAAATATACCAAATATTCAGGAAAGAGTATCTTGCCTATATGTTTTAATCGAAATGCGGTTGTTTTTTTACAACTCTGCCCTCGTTTTAGGAACAATTCAACAGGCTTATCTGAAATATTTTAATTCCACTATGCAGATTGCAGATTTTAACTGATATGGAATGAAAGGAGGAATTATTATAGGACTTTTCGGCGTGGACGTAACAACACACAATCAAAGAGAAGAGTGCCTCGTTAGACTTGCCAACCTTAAAATCAAGGATGCGGAAAGGCAGGCCAATGCCGGATATTCGATAACGGACGAAACGTTATCAAGGCTGTATGATATGATTGAAGATATGTTCTTCCTCGAAATGCTGAATTCTGAGCAGTATCAGATTATATCCATGCGCTTTGAAAAATTCAGACTGGAAACAATCCAGACAAGAGATAAAAACAGGAAAAAGTTAAAAATAGGACATTTGGAGTGATTTTCCGGATTTCGTTGCTGAATGAGTGCTGATCCGTTATATTAAACTTATCTGATATTGTGAGCATCTGCCGCTCTGAAAGCCTGTGGTTTTGCAGAATTTCAGAGTGGCTTTTTGCTGTTATTATCGGTGTTTGATTGCAATGGACTGAAAAAAGACTGAACGAAGCATAGTCAGTTTGTGCCAGAGTCTGAATGGCTCTGAGACTGATATTGATATTGATATTCTTCTCCCCAGTTCCACATGGCGTCAAGAATGGGTTTCAGGCTGTATCCCAGCCCGGTCAGCGTGTACTCCACGCGCGGAGGCACTTCTGCATAGACCTTGCGGGTCAGGAGTCCGTGATTCTCCATATCCCTGAGCTGGGCTGTCAATACCTTTTGAGATACACTGCCGATGGATTTTTTCAATTCCCCGAAACGTTTTGTACCGGGCATCAGATCCCGCAGGATCAGCACTTTCCATTTATCGCCGATCAGCATGAGGGTCGTCTCCACCGGACAGGACGGAAGTTCTTTTGTGTTTTTCTGATCACTCATACAGGATTCCTCCTCAATGGTTACATTTGGATACTTACTTTCTGAGTATAGGATACATATCGATACGCAGTCAAGTACCATACAGGGAAAAATTTAAAACTTTTAATGCAATAGTTACTTTCCGGTAACTATACCACAATATTGTGCTTACTTTACTGCAGAAACTTTCCCGTGTATTCTATAGACAGGAGTTATGGAAAGCGGCCGCTCCGGGACTCAAATATCATCTGGAGGTAACTATCATGAAAAAAGTTGTTGAATTTTTACAGGAAAATCCTGTTCAGTATCTTGCCACTGTTGGCCGTGACGGAAAGGCAAAATGCCGTCCCTTTATGTTCTGTTTTGAGCAGGATGAAAAACTCTGGTTCTGCACTAACAATACCAAGGATGTATATAAGGATATGCAGGAAAATCCTTATGTGGAGATTTCTGTTTCCAGTTCCAGCTATGCGTGGATCCGGCTGCACGGCAAAGCGGTGTTTGAGAACAACATGTCTGTCAAAGAAGGCTGCATGAACAATCCCATCGTCAAAGGGCAGTATCAGACTGCAGACAACCCTGTTTTTGAAGTATTTTATCTGGAAGATGCTCACGGTGTGCTCGCCGATTTTTCAGGCAATCCTCCCTATGAGTTTTAATCATGTATTGTAACTATTCGTCAGAGCATTAGGAATGTCTGCTGAAATAATTGTCGGTACAGAGGGAATCTTTGACCGGAGCCACAGCCTGCATCCGGTATGAATGGTGCAGGCAAAAAATAGTGCAGGCGGAAGAAGTGCAGGCGGAAACGGAGGTAATGAATGAATCAGGCGGAGAATCAGGAAAAAAGGAGACTGTTTTTAATTAAAGAATTGCTTCAGGAATATCCTTCCTGTCGTCGTCAGGAAATCCCGGCGGATGCAGCGCGCCAGAAAATGCTTTTGCGTTCTCTTATGAATGTACGCCATCCGGCTGCTGTCAGCAGGAAATTTTTAGAGGTACAGGACGCTTATCTGCAGGAAGAACTGGCAGCCAAGCAAATCATCAGAATATCTGATCTGCATCCGGTTCAGGATGGAATTTATCTCTGGCGTGGAGATATTACCACGCTGGAATGCGGGGCCATCGTCAACGCTGCCAACAGCGGGATGACCGGCTGCTATCAGCCATGTCATAACTGCATTGATAACTGTATCCATACTTATGCAGGAATACAGCTTCGTCTGAAGTGTGCAGAGATTATGGAACGTCAGAGGTGTGAAGAACCTGTGGGACAGGCTAAAATCACGCCGGCATATAATCTCCCCTGTGATTATGTGATCCATACGGTGGGGCCTGTTGTACGGGGAGAATTGACAAAACAGCATTGTGAACTTCTGGAATCCTGCTACCGTTCCTGCCTGACCCTGGCGGATAAATATCGGGTATCTGTGATTGCGTTCTGCTGCATTTCCACGGGTGTGTTTATGTTCCCCAATGAGAAAGCGGCAGAGATTGCCGTGCGGACAGTGAAGGAATACAGGGCAGAAACAGGAAGTGAGATTGAGGTGATATTCAATGTTTTTAAAGAACAGGACGAAAGAATCTACCGGGAACTGCTCGAAACTGATTGAGAGGCTGAAGCAGGAACTGGAAGCTGCTGATGCCGTTCTGATCGGTGCCGGTGCAGGGCTGTCCGTTTCAGCAGGACTGACCTACAGCGGAGAGCGTTTTGAACAGTACTTTTCTGATTTTCGCCTCAGATATGGAATTACGGATATGTACTCGGGTGGATTTTATCCATTTGATACTCTGGAAGAATACTGGGCCTGGTGGAGCCGCCACATTTACTGCAACCGGTATGTGGATGCTCCTGTCCCGGTTTATCAGGAACTGTTTTCTCTGGTGAAAAACAGGGATTATTTTGTACTTACCACTAATGTGGATCACCAGTTTCAGCGTGCTGGTTTTGACAAAAAGAGATTGTTCTATACCCAGGGAGATTATGGGCTCTGGCAATGTTCCGAAGCCTGTCACAACAGGACTTATGACAATGAAGAAGCCGTTCGCCGGATGATTTCCGAACAGGCGGAGATGAAAATTCCATCGGATTTAATCCCTCATTGTCCTGTCTGCGGTGCGCCCATGACAATGAACCTGCGGTGTGACGATACCTTTGTACAGGATGAGGGCTGGTATACTGCCGGAAACCGGTATTCGGATTTTATCCGGCGGCACAATCAGGGAAAAGTACTGTATCTGGAGCTGGGGGTTGGAAACAACACCCCGGTTATTATCAAGTATCCTTTCTGGAAATACACGATGGAAAATAAAAACGGTGTATATGCCTGTGTCAACCTGGGACAGGCATATGCACCGCGGGAGATCGCTGATCGCTCTGTCTGCCTGGATGCGGATATCAGTCATGTCCTTTCAGAACTGAATCGCAGGACAGACTTTACAGTGCAGGATACTTCGGGATAAAGACAGTTACAAAATAACATTTATTTATGATATTCATAAAAAAGTGTAGCTTTACGGATGGAGAAAGTGTGATTACAATAAACTAATAACATATGAATGATGTTTTTATACAGCAGGCAACGGAGTCGGCAGATTCCTTTGGCTGCTGTTTTTTATTTTCAGGGAATCCGTTACGGGGTTTTGCCGGAAATGTTCCGGTTTTTCACAGCGGTTATGGACAGCGCGTCTGTTTGTGGCAATACATCAATAAAACAGGAGGAATAGTATGAAGAAAAGATTAATAAGTCTTTTTCTGGCAGGTGCCATGATTTTCAGCCTGACGGCCTGCGGAGGCACTTATGAAAAAGACGATACGGAAACGGATGGAAATCCGGCGTCGGAAGCATCGGGAGAGACAGGAGAAGCGTCATCCGGTGAGAAAATTTTCCGGTATGCGATTACTCTGGAACCGACTACACTGGATCCCAGTAAGCTGAACAGCGTGAACGATCAGATGATGGTCCGCCCGACTCAGGAAACCCTGGTGCGCGACACCGCAGGAAAAATTACTCCCGGTATTGCGGAAACATGGGAAATTTCCGATGACGGTCTGACCTACACCTTCCATTTGAGAGAAGCATACTGGAGTGACGGCGTTCAGGTGACTGCGGATGATTTTGTATACAGTATGCAGCGTCTGATGAATCCTGAAACCGCCAGCGTATACGCTTATATCGGTGAGGACATCAAAAACGGTCTGGCTGTGGAAACCGGAGAAATGGATCCTTCCGAGCTGGCAGTAACAGCCATTGATAAGCAGACTCTGGAAATCGTTCTGGAACATCCCACTCCCTATTTCCTGAGCAAGATCGGCGGCAATCTGCAGTTTGCACCCATTCGTAAAGATATCGTGGAAAAATACGGTGCCGATTTTGCGGCAACCGCCAAAGAAAATGTTTACTGCGGTCCTTTTCTGCTGACAAGCACGGACAACATGACTTATGTCTACGAGAAGAATGAGGGCTACTGGGATGCCGGTTCCATCAAGCTGGATGGCTGTGAAGTATCGGTTGTAACAGACCCCGGTACACAGCTTGCCCTGTATGAATCAGGAGAGCTGGATTATGTATCCATTCCGTCAGAACAGGTAGCCAATTACGACGACCAGGATGAGGAACACAGAAACGGCGCTGTTTACTATTTCTACATCAGACAGGGTGTGGAAGGTTCCATCCTCAGCAACAAAAACTTCCGTATGGCACTGAATTATGCCATGGACAGAAATACTTACGCGGCTCTGGCAACCAATAACGTGGAGGCACCGAGCAACAGTTTTGTCCTTCCCGATATCACAGGTGTTTCAGCAGCTACTTATGGTGAGGAATATCAGCTGGATACCTTCCCGCTGGAAGGTGATACTGCGAAGGCAGAGGAATATCTGAAGAAGGCCATGGAAGAAGAAGGGATTGCCAGTGCTTCCGATATTACAGTAACACTGACAACCTATGATGAACAGTCTGCTAAAAAGTGGGCGGAGGTTGCACAGGATATGTGGCAGAAAGCCCTTGGCATCAAAGTGGAAATCGCACAGGTTACCTACAGCGAACTGTATGGTGAAGTCCTTCCCGGCGGTGATTTTGAGATCTGCTACGGCGGATGGGTACCGGATTACGATGATCCTTACACTTATCTGGAACTGTTCAAATCCGATGTGGGATATTACACACTTGGATTTAAGAATGATGAATATGACGCTCTGCTGGAAGCTTCCAAGACAGAGACCGATACTCAGAAGCGTATGGATATGCTGAATCAGGCAGAACAGATCCTGATTGATGAGGCTGCATTTATTCCCACTCTGAATTCCACCAGCCATCATCTCATGAAGGACTATGTAGAAGGGGTTGAATTCTACTTCCTGAGCCCCAATATGGACTGGATCTACGCGGATATTACAAAGTAGGAATGATATAAAATTTCCATATCGCCCGTGAACGGAGAAAGACTGCCGCGGCAGTCTTTCTTCCGGTCATGGAGAATACCGGAAAGGAGCGGTAGAATGTTTAAGTATGTTGTAAAACGGGTGTTTGCGGCCATCGTAACCATGTGGGCGCTGGTCACCATCGTTTTTTTTCTTGTACGACTGATGCCCGGTGATCCGTTTACCAATCCGAAGCTGACGGAACAGGTCATTATAAATATGCAGAAATATTATGGCTTTGACAAGCCGCTGATCGTACAGTATTTTCAGTATCTCGGAAATCTGCTGCATGGGAATTTCGGCTATTCCATGCATTATACCAATAAAACTGTCAATTACATCATCGGACAGGGATTTCCCTTTTCTGTAGATGTGGGACTGCGGGCACTTGTGCTTGCCATTTCCATGGGACTGGTTCTCGGTATTATTTCTGCCAGAAACCGTGGAAATAAAATCGATTTTTTCTGTGTGATTATTGCTATTCTGGGTACCAGTATTCCCGACTTTATCATGGGTGCGGTGCTTCAGTATTTCTTTGGAATAAAATGGGGCCTTCTGCCCGTTGCTCAATATAAAGGTTTCATATACACCATACTCCCTTCCTGCGCGCTGGCTTTCTATACGCTGGCTTCTGTCTCCAGAATCATGAGGGCCAGTATGCTGGAGGTGGTGCAGCAGGATTATATCAAGACGGCAAAGTCCAAAGGGCTGTCTGATCTGCGGATTACCTGCAGACACCAGATACGAAATGCCATCATGCCGGTGGTCACCATGCTGGGCCCGGTGGTGGCGTCTGTGCTGACAGGTACCTTTGTCATTGAGTCGATTTTCGCCATACCGGGTATGGGCAAGTATTATGTGGAGAGTGTGACACAGAACGATTACTCCATGGTTCTGGGAATGACTGTGTTCTACGGACTTTTCCTGGTTACGTGCAACCTGATCGTTGATATTCTCTACGGCATTATCGACCCGAGAGTGAGGGTCTCCGGAAAGAAGGTGTAGTATGGAAAATGTAAGTAAAGAGTTGTTTGCGGTCAGGGGAAAAAGCCTGGATCAGATGGAGAGCATCAGCCGGCCGAATCTTTCCTTCTGGCAGGATGCATGGAGAAGACTTTTTAAAAACAAAGCTGCATTTGCAGGGCTCTGCATCGTGATTCTTTACGGGCTGCTGGCCATATTTGCCCCCATGCTCAGCCAGTATGATTATTCTTCCATGGATGCATCGGCCATGGATGCCGGCCCGTCTCTGAAACACTGGCTGGGATGTGATTCCACGGGGCGTGATCTGTGGGTGCGCGTATGGATGGGCGCCAGAGTTTCTCTGAGTATCGGCCTGTTTTCCGCTGTAATCAATATGTGTGTCGGTGCTGTCATCGGCGGTCTGTGCGGCTATTACGGCGGAAAGCTGGATATGATCGTCATGCGTATCGTTGATATTCTTTATGGGATTCCTTCCCTGATTATTACGATTCTGGCCATGGTGGTTCTGGGCAAAGGTGTGCATACACTGATTGTTGCCATGTGCGTTGTGGGCTGGATCGGTACCTGCCGTTTCGTGCGAGGTGAGGTTTTCCGTCTGAAAGAGCAGGATTTCATCTCGGCTGCGAAGGTGCTGGGAGTATCGGATCTGACCATTATTGTCTGCCATATTATCCCCAATATTATGGGAATTCTGGTAACCAATCTGTGTATGGCAATTCCCGGTGCCATTTTCCAGGAAGCATTTTTAAGCTATATCGGCCTGGGGATCGCACCGCCGAAATGCAGCTGGGGAATTCTGGCAAAGGAAGGGATTCGTATGCTGCGTGTGGCGCCTCATGAGGTTCTGGTGCCTGCGTTTTTTATCTGTACAACCATGCTGGCACTGAATCTGCTGGGCGATGGCCTGCGGGACGCATTTGACCCGAAACTGAGAGGAACAGAGTAAGAGGAGGGGTACCTGATGGATGAAAGAGAAAAAATACTGGAACTGAAGCATGTGGTGTACTCCTTTCACACCTATGGCGGCATTGTACAGGCGGTCAGGGATGTGAGCTTCGATGTGAGAAAGGGAGAAATCCTGGGTATTGTCGGCGAATCGGGATGCGGCAAAAGTGTAACGGCGCAGAGTATTCTGCGGCTGAATCCGGAGCCGCCGGGATTTTTCGGAGGCGGTCAGATTCTGTTCAAAGGAAAAGATATCTGTAAAATGAACCAGAAGGAGCTGCGGAAAATCCGCGGCAGGGAGATCGGCTTTATTTTTCAGGATCCCATGACCTCCCTGAATCCCACTATGAAAGTGGGGGCTCAGATTGAAGAGGTTTTTCTGGGGCGGACTGACGTGAGCCGTAAGGAAGTGAAACAGAAGGCACTGGATATTATGAAAATGGTGGGGATTTCCGATGTGGAGCGGCGCTACGGCCAGTATCCCCATGAGCTGTCCGGCGGTATGAAGCAGCGTGTGATGATTGCCATTGCGCTGGTGAGCCGGCCGGATCTGATTATCTGTGATGAGCCGACCACATCTCTGGATGTGACCATCGAGGCGCAGATCCTTGATCTTCTGCTGGAATTGCGGGAAAAATTCGGTACCTCCATTATTATGATCACCCATGACCTGGGAGTTATTGCCAGATTGTGCGACCGGGTAGTGGTGATGTACGGCGGAAAAATCGTGGAGCAGGGACCGGTGAAGGAGATTTTCTATGAGACAGCTCATCCTTATACCAGCGGTCTGCTGCAGTCCATTGCCAGACTTGATATGAATAAAAATGATGCGCTGACGCCCATCGAAGGGACGCCGCCTGACCTGTTTGCACCGCCTGTGGGCTGCCCGTTTGCTGCCCGGTGCGAATACGCCATGGAGATCTGTTACCAGTGTCAGCCGGATTGTTATCAGATGTCAGAAGAGCACAGAACCAGCTGCTGGCTGCAGCATGAGTATGCACCAAAGGTGGAACTGGGATTGAGGAAGGGAGGAAAGCAGAATGCAGGAAAATAATCAGATACTCCCCACCGAACCGCTTGTCCGTGTGGATGACCTGTGTAAATTTTTCCGGATTTCCAGAAATCAGACCCTGAAAGCGGTCAACCATGTGTCATTTCATATCAATAAAGGCGAGACGGTGGGTATGGTAGGAGAGTCCGGCTGCGGCAAATCCACAACGGGGCGCTGTATGGTAAAGCTTTATGAACCCACTTCCGGACATGTATATTATAAAGGACAGGATATTTTTGCCATGAACAAGGCACAGCACCGGGAATTTACCGGTAATGTACAGATGATTTTTCAGAATCCTTATTCTTCTCTGAATCCCCGTATGACGGTAAAGGATATCGTGGGCGAAGGAATGAAGCTTCATGGAAAATATACACCTGCGGAGATGGACGCCAGGGTGGAGGAACTGCTTGGCAGGGTTGGTCTGGGCAGGGCGCATATGTCCCGTTTTCCTCATGAATTTTCGGGCGGCCAGAGGCAGCGGATCGGTATCGCCAGAGCGCTGTCGGTGAATCCGGAATTCATCGTCTGCGACGAGCCGGTATCGGCTCTGGATGTGTCCATTCAGGCACAGATCATCAACATGCTGAAAAAGCTTCAGGAGGAGATGAATCTGACTTATCTTTTTGTGGCTCATGACCTGAGTGTGGTCAAATATATTTCCGACCGGGTGGTGGTGATGTATCTGGGTTCCATTGTGGAAGAAGCCCCTGCTGATGAGTTGTATTCCAATCCGCTGCATCCTTATACACAGGTACTGCTGTCGGCCATACCCATTGCCGATCCGGTCAAGACCCGGGAAAAAGAACGAATCGCTGTAAAAGGGGAGATTCCCAGCCCCATCAATCCCAGGGAATGCTGCCAGTTTGCGGAGCGCTGCCCTTATGCCGCCGAACGGTGCAGACAGGAAATACCGGTTATGCGGGAGCTGGAAAAAGGGCACCGGGCAGCCTGTCACCTGCTGGATTAATAGGGGAGTATGTCTGTCATCAATCTGTTCACACTGACTAAAGAATTGTTTGGAATTTTGTGTACTATTGTTGACTTTTATGCGGTGAAAGTTTATAATCATTGTATATGTTTTTGGTACAGTATGAACACTTGATTTTGTACAGATGAACAATACTGTATGATCTGGAAGGGGGATTTATGGTGGATTATAGTGCAATGATTGAAAACAGAAAGTCGGTGAGAGCTTTTAAAGAGAAAAGCGTACCGAATACAGCACTTGCGGAGATCGGGGCCTTTTACCGGAATGAATGTCATCGTCTGGTTCCTGAGATCAGAACACAGCTTCAGATTTTCGGCGTTGAGGTGAGAGAAGCTCTGGAAGGCGCTGCAGGCTACAATGATTTTCTGATCGGTGCACCGCAGTATCTTGTACTTTTTTCCGAGAAAGCCGGGTATGCCGGAGAGAACGCAGGATATATCATGGAGGACATCGTCCTGAAACTGACTGATATGGGACTTGACAGCTGCTGGATCACATTCGCAGATCCTGCAAAAGTGAAGGATGCTCTGAAGTTTGACACAGATCTGGAAGTTGCCGCAGTGATTGCTTTCGGTTATGGGGAAAAGAAGAGCAAGAAGATGCGTTTTAACATCCTGAGCATGTCCAACGTGACAGTAGAAGCCAAGAGACATTATTATGATCCCAAGGTTGGTATCCATGACATCGTTTTCATGGATCAGTGGGGATGCCGCAATGGTGTGGACGAACATATCGGCTTCTATGAAGATATTCTCTGGAACGCGTTCCGTGCAGCAACACTTTCACCCAGCTACATGAACAGACAGCCTTACGGCTTTGTGATTCAGGGACATCATATCATTCTGGTCAGCACACCGGATGAATTTACAGACAAGATCAACGGTGACCTGAACCTGGGTGTTGTCATGCTTCATTTCGCAGCAGTTGCATCTCAGTTTTCCGGCAAGGTTGAATGGATGCTGGGTTCTGCTGAAGACAATGCAGGTCTGCCGGAAGGTTATACCGCAGTTGCAAGCTGCAATTTCTAATTAGCATTAGATACTTAATAAAGATACAAAAGTTTAAAAAGATACCAAAGGCAGGACGCGAAAGTCCTGCCTTTTGCCGGTTTACGGATACGCCGCACCGAGGAAACACAAAGTGTTTTCGAGATTGGTTCTGAAAAGTTACGAATATTATTTCATATCCTTAAGGAATGCCCGGTATCCCAGTACAGCGTCGTAGATATCGGCTTTGCTGGAGACTTCCATGGGTGCATGCATGCAGAGAAGGGCGATGCCGCAGTCGATGACTTCCATGCCGAATTTTGCCATGATCCAGGCAATAGTTCCGCCGCCTCCGAAATCAACCTTGCCAAGCTCTGCGGTCTGGAAGGGAACCTGATTGTCATCCATCACCCGGCGGATCTCTGCGATGAATTCAGGATTGGCATCGCTGGAACCGGATTTGCCTCTGGAGCCGGTGTATTTGTTGAATACGAGACCTTTGCCCAGATAAGCTGAATTTTTCTTCTCAAATGCTTCTGCGTACAACGGGTCGTAGCCGGCACTTACGTCGGAGGAAAGCATCTTGCTGTTCTGAAGTGTGCGGCGAACGGAAAGATCGGAGGGATATCCGCAGAGAGCCAGCAGTTCAGCGGTCATATTCTCGAAGAAACGGGACTGCATGCCGCTTGCGCCGTAGCTGCCGATCTCTTCCTTATCCACCAGCAGGCAGCATGAGGTTCTTTCGGGCGTATCCATATCAAGCATGGCCATCAGGGAAGTGAAGGCACAGATGCGGTCGTCCTGTCCGTAGGCAAGGATCATGCTCCGGTCAAATCCCAGGTCTCTGGCTTTTCCGGCGGGAACAATCTCCAGTTCGGCGGAGAGGAAATCTTCTTCTTCCACCTGATAGGTATCCAGCAGCAGTTTCAGTACATTTGCCTTCACGGCATCTTTTTCCTCATCTTTCAGAGGAATGCTGCCGATGAGCAGGTCAAGGTTTTCCCCTTCAATGACCTTCGCTGCACTTTTTTCCATCTGACTGCCTGACAGATGAACCAGCAGATCGGTAATGGTGAAGACCGGATCGGAATCTTTTTCACCGATATTGACATTGACCGAAGTGCCGTCTTTGCGGACAATGACGCCGTGAAGAGCCAGGGGAACGGTCACCCACTGGTACTTTTTGATTCCGCCGTAATAATGGGTATCAAGATAGGCAAAACCGGAATCCTCGTAAAGGGGATTCTGTTTCACATCGATACGGGGAGAGTCAATATGAGCGCCCAGGATGTTCATACCCTTTTCCGGAGATTCTTTTCCGATGTGGTACAGAACCATGGTCTTTTCATTATATACGGCGTAAACTTTGTCACCGGCTTTCAGCGCCTTATTCTCACGGATGCAGTCATCAAGCGGAACATAACCTGCTTTTCTGGCCATTTCCACAGAAACGCGCACACATTCACGCTCTGTTTTGCCGGCATTGATGCATGCCTTGTACCGGCTGCTCACCTGTTCCATTTCCTCAAGCTGTTCGGGAGTATAGATTTCCCATAATGATTTTTTATCCATCATGTATGTATTCCTTTCTGTTAATTCTGTTTTGGAAGTTCAAGATGAATTATAACATAAAAAGTAAAAAAGTACACTTTTTTGAAAAGCTTTTGCAGGTAACACGCAGTGTTTTCGAGGTTGCTCTGAACAGTAATCCGTATTTCTCCGGCCAAAGCCTGAACAGCAATAATAGTCTTTTTTTATTACCCGGGATATGATACGATAAACATGACACACAGCTGTCGTGTTTGTTCTGGTAAGATGCAATTGTTCAGAGCCGGCAGATTTGAACAGCTGCAGGAAGGGAGAATGTTATTCATGAAGATTGACAGGTTCAGGCAGGAACCGCAGGGGAGTGAATGATGGCAGCAAGCAGGAAAGAAAACAGGGAAACGGATGCTAAAGGAGAGATACAGGATGGCGTTTGATTACAAGAAAGAATACAAAGAGTACTACATGCCGAAGAACCGGCCTGAAATCGTGACGGTTCCGCAGATGAATTTTATTGCAGTAAGAGGAACCGGAGATCCCAATGAGGAAGGCGGCGATTATAAGGCTGCCATCGGTCTGCTGTATGGAATTGCATTTACCATTAAGATGAGTAAAAAGGGTGATCACCGGATCGAGGGATATTTTGATTATGTGGTGCCGCCGCTGGAGGGGTTCTGGCGGCAGGAAGGCATCGATGGAATTGACTATGCGAGAAAAGCGGATTTTCACTGGATTTCCGTCATCCGCCTGCCGGATTTTGTAACCCGGGAGGATTTTGAGTGGGCTGTGGAGGAAGCACAGAAAAAGAAAAAACAGGATTTTTCCAAAGTGGAGTTTCTGACTCTGGAGGAAGGACTCTGCGTTCAGTGCATGCATGTGGGCCCTTTTGATGCGGAACCGGAGACCATTGCGAAGATGGACCGGTATCTTCAGGAAAACGGCTATGAAAATGATTTTTCCGAAGGACGGCTGCACCATGAGATTTATTTATCAGATGCCCGGCGGACCGCACCGGAAAAATGGAGAACGGTGGTGCGTCATCCGGTGAAAAAGAAACAGCTGGTGGGAAATGGCTGAATGAGAGCCGGTACCGCAGCTGCATATCGTGCATATGATGTTGTAAAAGGATAAATACGGTGTTTTTATGAATTGTGGCTGCAGGCTGGAAAAGACGGATCACGGACCTGATCCGTATACGTTGGATATAGATCAGGCAGCGATGCGGAACCGGAATTTCCGTACCGCTGTCTGGACAGGATGTTATTTGCAGATGACGCTGATGTGTATTCCGCCGTGCGGGGATATCGGTCTGGAAATCCATGAAGACACGGATCAGTACATCCGGGTGGAAATGGGCCGTGCGGCGGTTCGGATGGGAAAATGCAGAAATCAGCTGAATTTTCAGCAGAATCTGAGCAGAGGGGACGGGATTTTCATACCTGCGGGAACCTGGCATAACATAGTCAATACGGGGAGAAGCAGTCTGAAGGTTTCTTCTGTTTACGCACCGCCCCACCATCCCCGGGGAACGGTTCACTATACGAAGGAAGATGCGGCCCGTGAGGAATAAGGTGACCGGAGAAACAGAGTAAGATTGTATAAAAGCCGGTAGGCAGATGATGCTTCTTATGATAAAATAATAGCAGCAGAGATAAAAACGCAACGCATACCTCTTCGGTATGCCAGAGCCGGTAGGTAGCCCGGCCGTCCCGCCTGTGCGGCGGGGTAAGTAACCTGCCCCTCCGGGTTGTCCATTCTTTGCTCACAGCATTCACGACAGGAGGGATTGCCATGGGCGAAGTAATGTGCAGGCTGACGGTGTTTTTTCAGGATCCGTTCTGGGAAGGTGTGTTTGAACGCATTGAGGACGGAAAGCTGTCTGCAGCAAAGGTAACTTTCGGTGCGGAACCGAAAGATTATGAGGTGTATGACTTCCTGATGAGAAACTATAATCACCTGAAATTCAGCCCGGCTGTGGCAGCTGCTGTAAAGGAGACGAAAAAGAATCCGAAGCGCCGGCAGAGAGATGCGAAAAAGCAGATGGAGAATACCGGAATCGGTACGAAATCCCAGCAGGCGCTGAAACTGCAGCAGGAGCAGGGAAAAGCAGAACGCAGGGCTAAAAGCCGGGATCAGAAACTGGCAGAAGCGGAGCGGATGTTTGAACTGAAACAGCAGAAGAAAAAAGATAAACACAGAGGTCATTGATTTTTATGTGTTTATCGAAGAAAAGGGGCCGGTACACTGACTCTGTTCAGCGAACCGTGCCCCGATTTTTTACATCAGGAGGACAAGAATGACATCGGAAGAATTTTTGAATATTTTATCAACAGCTTCAAAACTGAAAACAACCATGCGCCATTGTGAAACAGAAAAGGGACGCATGGAAAGCGTGGCTGACCACAGCTGGCGTATTGCACTGATGGCCATGCTTCTTTCCGGGGAAACGGAATTTCAGCGCCTGGATATGAATAAGGTGATCCGCATGTGCCTGATCCACGACCTGGGCGAGGCATTTACCGGTGATATTCCCACTTTTCAGA
>JBJELO010000050.1:0-4230 GCA_051879195.1 Lachnospiraceae bacterium | reverse complement strand
TGGCTCTTGATGTCATCACCGGCAAATGCTCCGGTTGCGGGATCGATGGGCAGCTGACCGGATACGAATACCATGTCGCCGGCTTTCACTGCCTGTGAATAAGGTCCGATTGCTGCGGGTGCTTTTTCTGTGTTTAAAATCTTCTTCATGTTGTTATTACTCCTTGCATAAAATGAAATGATCGATCTTTCTTGTCTTTCTGTAATCAGGCAAATTACAGTACCCGATATGGTTTCTTTAACGGATACTGTAGTGTGTATGATATCTGTTGAAAGACAGTATCAGTATATCACATTAACCCTTATTGTGCATCATTTACAACGATTATTTCGCATCATCTACCGGTACTTCTTTTGTTTTGGGAAGTATGATATTGAGTGCAACGGCCACGATGGTAGCCACAACGACGGGGGATTTACCGAAAATCGTTGTTACCCATGAGGGGAATGCTGCGAGAGACGCTGATGCCTGGCATACACCCATGCCCAGTGCTGCGGCAAGTCCCACGATGGAGGTGTTGCGGTAGTTCATATCTTCTGTCATAACCAGTTTGATACCGGTCATGGCGATGGAAGCGAATACGGTTACGGTTGCACCGCCCAGCACGCACTGCGGAATGGTGGTCAGCACAGCGGAGAATTTCGGGATCAGGCCTGCCAGAAGCATAAATATGGCAGTCAGGCCGAGAACACAGCGGTTGATAACTTTGGTGGTTGATACGATACCTACATTCTGGCTGTAGGTAGCAGTAGGAAGACATCCGAAGAATGCGCTGACAATATTGCAGATTCCGTATCCGGTGATGGCGCCTTTTAATTCCTGATTGGTAGGAAGACGGTCCATACCGCCTGTGGTGGTAGCCGAGAAATCACCGATGGCCTGAATGGCATTGATGGCAAACAGGATTGCCAGTGCGACGCAGGCAGACGGCTCAAAATGGATACCGAAATGCATCAGTTCGGGCAGCTGGAACCAGGAAGCGGTGGCAACACTGTCAAAGCTGACCATACCGAAGCACATGGCCATAATATATCCTGCAACCATACCGATCAGAATGGATGCCAGTTTGGCAAATCCCTTTGTAAAATGATTTAAAACGGTTACGACAGCCAGTGTGAACAGGGCAACGGTCCAGTTCTGCCAGGAACCGTAATTTGCACTGGAAGCGCCGCCGGCCATGTAATTGATGGCGGTGGGATACAGGGAAAGACCGATGGTAAATACAACGGTACCTGCAATCAGAGGCGGGAAAAATTTACGGATCTGATTGATGGACAGACCTACGATAAATGCAACAATACCGCCGATGATCTGTGCACCGAGGATGGTAGCAATGCCGAAATCCTCTGCGATGGCCTGCATACTGGGAACGTAGGCGAAACTGACGCCCATGATAACGGGCAGTTTTGCACCCAGACGAATGTTTTTGAAACCAATGGTAAATAACTGCAGTAAAGTTGATAAGGCAGAGAATACCAGGGAAGCCTGGATCAGAATGACCCTGTCCTCTCCCTCGATTCCTGCTGCGCCGGCAACGATGATGGCAGGAGTTACACAGCCCACGATCATGGCTACCAGATGCTGAACTGCCAGCGGAAGTGCCTGGGAGAATTTCGGCACGCCGTCCAGTTCAAATATGGAAGCATATTTCTTTTCTTTGCTCATATCCGGTACCTCCTGTTTATGACTGGTGAATCCTTGTTCCGGTTTTGCCTAAAATACCGTCTTTAGCTTTTTCGAGAAGAGTGATAAGGGAAGTACGATTTTCTCCGGATTCGGCAAATGCTACAGCAGCTTCTACCTTGGGAAGCATGGAGCCGGGGGCGAAATGACCTTCGCCTATGTACTGTCTTGCTTCATCACAGTTCATGTCATCAATCCATTTTTCGTCGGGTTTGCCGAAATTGATGGCAACCTTTTCTACTGCTGTCAGAATGATAAGAAAATCAGCATTCAGCTCCTGAGCAAGGAGATTGCTGACGAAATCTTTGTCGATCACAGCGGAAGCGCCTTTCAGGTGATTGCCCTGCAGAGTAACGGGAATACCGCCGCCGCCGCAGGCGATGACCAGCTGGCCCGATTCCACCAGAGAACGGATGGCGCCGATTTCAATGATTTCCACCGGCTTCGGAGAAGCAACCACACGGCGGTAGCCGCGTCCGGCATCCTCTTTCATTACGTAGCCGTATTTTTCTTCCGCTTCTTTCGCCTGTTCAGCCGTCATGAAATGACCGATGGGCTTGGATGGGCATTTGAAAGCAGGATCTTCAGGGTCAACACGGATCTGAGTGATCATTGTCGCAACAGGCATATCGAAAATACCACGGTTGTACAGCTCTTCACGAAGCGCATTCTGCAGATCATAGCCGATATAAGCCTGACTCATGGCAACACAGACAGACAAAGGTGTATTGGGCTGACTGGGATTCTCACGGGACAGAGCAGCCATGGCATTATTGATCATGCCAACCTGCGGACCATTACCGTGTGCAACAACAACTTCACAGCCTTCCTGAATCAGATCAACGATGGCGCGGGCAGTGATTTTTACAGCCTGCATCTGTTCCGGAAGTGTATTTCCCAAAGCATTGCCCCCAAGAGCAATCACGATTCTTTTTTTCTTTTCCATAAAACAAAATTCCTCCACATTATACAGAAAATGAAGCCCCCCGCAGGATGAAAAAAATTACAGCTCAGACTTTGCCGGAGATTAGAAAATGTGAGGCTTCATTACAGTGATATCCTGCACAGGGACGCGCTTTCGCTCTATGACAAACGCAGCGGTACTAGACTCCTGCACCACCCGTTCGGGCGGCACAGTCGTCAAGTGCCGGCGTTTGTCAACGGTCCCTTCAGCAGGATATCTCTGTAATTCAGCCGCGCAGGTTTTCTTTATTCTCCGGAAAATAAAGTACTGAGCTGTATACGGGAGACAGACATCTGAATTGATAGATAAGACAAAAATATAAAAATAACAGTAACTGTTCCGAGTAAAATAGATTTGTCAAAAAATGTGATGAACAGTCACAAACATGAGATAAAAATACGAAAAAAACAAATAAAACGAAAACACAGCCAATACAGGGGGCAAAGCCCCCGCATATGTCCGCATCCAATGCAGTCCGGCCCCTGATTTTGGAGCAGAAGGAACCCGGGGCGGCGGAATTACAGAGGTATCCTGCAAAGGGGACCGTTGAAAACGCCGGTACTTGATTTTTCAAGCGGCAGCGCCGAAAAATCTTAGTACCGCTGCGTTTTCATCCGAGCGGGAGCGAGTCCCCGTGCAGGAAACCTCTGTAATGGAGCCTCACACCCTAAGCTCCAATCAGCCCGGACTGCAATAAAATCTTATTTGAAAATTCTGGGTGTGCCTTTTTCTTCCAGTTTCTTTAATAAAGCTGCGGGGTCCTCGAATTTGGACAGCAGGATCATGGCTGCGATGACGTAAGGTTTGTAGCTTGCTTCTTTGTACAGCGGTGTACGGTAACGGTCAAATACGGTAGCGTCTACTTCGCCTTCTTTGCAGCTTACACCGGTGATGTCAGCGGGCAGGCAGTGCAGGTACAGAGCTTTGCCGTCTTTTGTGGTTGCCATAAGTTCTTCTGTACATGCCCAGTCTTTGTGTTCTGCGTTCTGAGCCAGCAGTTCTTTTTCCAGAGCTTTGATACCTTCTGTGTCGCCTTCGCCGTACAGGTTGGTTCTCTTTTCCATTGCTGCGAAAGGAGCCCAGCTCTTGGGATATACGATATCAGCGTCCTTGAATGCGTCAGCCATATCGTTTGTTCTGCGGAAGGAACCGCCGCTTGCTTCTGCATTTTTCTTAGCTACTTCTTCTACTTCGGGCATTACTTCGTATCCTTCAGGATGAGCCAGAACAACTTCCATACCCATACGTGTCATCAGGCCGATTACACCCTGGGGAACGGACAGGGGTTTGCCGTAGGAAGGAGAATAAGCCCATGTCATAGCCAGTTTTTTGCCTTTCAGATTTTCAACACCGCCGAATTCGTGGATGATGTGCAGCATATCAGCCATACACTGTGTGGGATGATCGATATCACACTGCAGGTTTACCAGAGTGGGTCTCTGCTCCAGGATGCCGTCCTTGTGTCCCTGTTCAACAGCTTCGGATACTTCGTGCATGTAGGCATTGCCTTTGCCGATGTACATATCGTCACGGATACCGATGACGTCAGCCATGAAAGAAATCATGTTGGCTGTTTCACGAAC
>JBJELO010000049.1:0-4248 GCA_051879195.1 Lachnospiraceae bacterium | reverse complement strand
GCCAAATTCCTGTATGAGAAGGAAACCATCACCGGTGACGAATTCATGGAAATCCTGTTCCGCCAGGAATCTCTGCCCTTCCATGGAGGCACTGCATCCGAAGCAGAGGATAGCAGCAATATCATCGATGCAGAATAAGTGCAGACTGATTTATACTGATCAATACAACAGTATGCAATCACTGACACAGACTAATCATGTTGCAGCCCGGCCACAATTGGTCCGGTTCCCGACAGACGGGTCAGTGGGATATCTCCAGATATCCCCTGACCCTTTTTTCGATCCGGGATGCAATCTGTGAATAATAGGAGTCCTTCCGGTAACCCAATCCCAGCGTATAACCGGTTTCCGCATATTTTAAAGGTACGACGAAAACATTGGACGGTGTACGGTCTCCCTGAACGGTCTGCAGAAAACACTGAGGGCAAAAGGTGATGCCGCATCCGTCGGCGCACAGATTCAGCAGCGCCTCCGTGTTATCGACAGCAATCCTGCATTCCGCTTCGATTTTTTCAAGCTGCAGAACGGTCTCGACCCTTGTGCGGATGGAGTTGCCGGGATTATACAGCAGAAAAGGACTGCCGGCAATCTCCGGAATAATATGTCCGGTATCGTACAGCTTTTCAAGGATCGCAGAAGTATTTTCGCCAAAATTCCTGCGGAGAAATCCCTCCGATACAAGCAGGCAGATCCGGTCCCTGCAGAGAGGGATTTCCACAATTTTATCATCATGAAACGGAAGCTGTTCGATGATCAGCTCCACTTCTCCTCCGAGCAGCTTTTTCTGCAGGATATCACAGGTATCTTCCACAACACGAAAATCCACAGAAGGAAATTCTCTCTGCAGATCGGGCAGCAGCAGCGGCAGAAGCAGTTCGCCGCAGGAATGGGAAATTCCGAAAGGGTACACCCCTTCCTGATGATTGTTGACATCATTGATTTCCCTGCACATTTCCTGATAGGAATGCACAATGCTGCCGGCATATTTCTGAAAAATCTTCCCCGACGGCGTCAGCTTCAGCGGAACCGTACGAAAAAACAGTTTTGTCCCCAGCTCCTTTTCAACAGACTGAATATGCATACTCAGTGACTGCTGGGAAATATACAGACGCTTTGCCGCTTTTGTAAAATTCTGTTCATCTGCTGCCACCAGAAAATAATGAAATTGAGTCAATGTTATCATCTGTAGCCTCCATTTATGCAAAATGCCATATCTGAAATTGTTTTTTTCTAATTATTTAAGCCAATTTTATCGTAAAAAAAAGTGAAATACAAGTATATTATTGTTATTAAACAGTAAAATAATTGTTTGACTTGTGGACTAAGTACGATTATTGTTATTAATATGAGGTGGAATTGTACAAAGATGTATAGCCGGATAAACTATACATCTTTTTTGCATTAAGGAGAACATATTATGAACAGATATCCACAAATCATGCCGGCAGGAGACTGCGCTGTTGTAGTCGAATTTGCCAATGAAATCAGTGAAACGATCAATCATACCATTCGAAACTATGTCACCAACCTGAGGGAACGGAAAATCCACGGAATCAATGAGATCATTCCGACTTTCCGATCGGTGCTGGTACAGTATGATCCCAGATTCATCTCCTATGAAACATTGCTTCATACCCTGAAGGAAGTACTGGACATGCCGCAGAAAGCGGAAGAATCCTCCAGAAGAATTGTGGAGATACCGGTCTGTTACGAAGGAGAATATGCACCGGATATCAAATATGTTGCGGAACACGCAGGATTATCGGTAACGGAAGTCATCAACATTCATTCATCAAAAGAGTATCTGATCTACATGCTTGGATTCCAGCCGGGTTTTCCCTATCTGGGCGGGCTGGATGAACGTCTTTTTACTCCAAGGCTTGCGGTGCCGCGCATCAAACTGCGGGCCGGATCTGTAGGCATCGGCGGCGAACAGACCGGTCTGTATCCGCTGGAATCACCGGGAGGGTGGCAGCTCATCGGAACCACTCCGGTAAAAGCCTACAATCCGAAGAAAGAAAATCCGATTCCCTATGAGGCCGGAGATTATATCAGGTTTGTACCGATTACCGGAGAAGAGTTTTCAAAAATAGAAGAACTGGAAAAAACGGGACAGTACGAGTTCCGCATCTATTATACAAATACGGAGAAATAACACAATGGGAATCTTGTTTTTAAAAGGCGGTTTGTTTACAACCGTGCAGGATATCGGGCGAAACGGCTATCAGAAATCCGGATTTCATGTTTCCGGTGTCATGGATAAACGATCCTTCATGCTTGCCAATCTTCTGGTAGACAACCCGGAAAATGAAGCAGTGCTGGAATTTACCATGATCGGACCCACACTGAAATTCACCTCCGATACCATCATTGCCATAACAGGAGGCGATTTCAGTCCGAAAATGAATGGAAAAGAAGTCCCCATGTACACCGCTGTTTATGCACACAAAAATGATGTTCTGGAATTTCAGTACGCGAAAGAAGGAAACTGGGGGTATGTGGCATTTTCCAGCAGACTGGACATTCCCATGGTCATGGGCAGCCGCTCCACCGATACCAAATGCCGGATCGGCGGATATCACGGAAGAAAGCTGGAGAAAGGGGATCAGATCTGGTTCCGCGCGAAAAGAAGATATCTGCCTTCCTTCCTGTCCAGGTCGATTCCGCAGGAACATTTTGAAGATCCGCTGGTAAAAATCAGGGTGGTGATGGGACCGCAGGACGATTATTTTGCAGCGGAAGGCATCCGGACATTTCTGGAAGAAGAATACACGGTGACCAGCGACTGTGACCGTATGGGATACCGGCTGGACGGCGCCTATATTGCCCACAATGACAAAGGTGCCGACATCATTTCCGACGGAATCGCCCATGGTTCCATACAGGTTCCTTCCAATGGCCGTCCCATCGTCATGCTTTCCGACCGTCAGACCACCGGAGGATATACCAAGATCGCAACCATCATCAGCGTGGATATTCCAAAACTGGTCCAGTGCAAGGAACAGACCAGAATCCGCTTTGAAACAATCAGCGTGGAAAACGCCCAGAAGCTGTATCTGGAAGAACTGGAAACGTATGATGTAATCCGACAGAAGATTCATCACCCCTGCAGAGAGGTACTGGATCCGAGACAGTCGGCCAAACGAATTGCCACACTTTTTAAAGATTAACAAAGGAGCGGTGAGAAATGAATATAAAAGAGATAAAAGAATTAATCGAGATTGTGGAGGCATCCTCTCTGAGCGAATTCAGCCTGAAAGAGGGAAATCTGAAAATCAATATGAAGAAAGGCTGCGCCGTTTCGGAGGCAGGTACAATGGTTGTCCGTGAAATCAGTCAGCCGGCAGTACAGGAAGCGGAACCGGAAGAAGACAGCTATATCATGTCACCCATGGTAGGCACATTCTACAGTGCCCCCGCGCCGGATGCGGTTTCCTACGTCAATGTGGGTGATACAGTGAAAAAAGGGCAGATTCTGTGCATCATTGAGGCGATGAAGTTAATGAACGAAATCGAATGCGAGTACGATGCGGAGATCATTTCCGTCATGGTCAGCAATGAACAGAAGGTGGAATACGGTCAGCCTCTGTTTAAAGTAAAAAAGATTTAAGCAAACGGAAGGATGAGAAGAATCATGTATGAAAAAGTATTGATCGCCAATCGCGGAGAAATTGCGGTTCGTATCATCCGGGCATGCAGAAATATGGGAATCCGTTCCGTAGCCGTTTACTCAAAGGAAGACCGGGATGCACTGCATGTAAAACTGGCTGATCAGCGCGTCTGCATCGGTGACGGACCGGTCAGAAACAGCTATCTGAACATGGACCGGATCATTCAGGCTGCTATTAATACAAAAGCCGATGCCATCCATCCCGGGTTCGGTTTTTTATCGGAAAACAGTGAATTTGCCAGAAAATGTGAACAGTACGGTATCGATTTTATCGGTCCTTCCGCCGAGCTGATCGACCAGATGGGCAATAAATCCCAGGCACGGACCACCATGATGGAGGCCGGAGTTCCGGTGGTTCCGGGAACCGAACATCCGGTTCATGATGTGGAAGAGGCCCGCAGGGAAGCACAGCGCATCGGTTATCCCATCATGATCAAGGCCTCCTCCGGCGGCGGCGGAAAAGGGATGCGGGTAGCCATGACGGAAGCGGAATTCGAGCACCAGTTCGGTATCGCCCAGCGTGAATCAGTGGGAGCATTTTCCGATGATACCATGTATCTGGAACGTTTTATTGAAGA